>CBDUWK010000101.1:0-7448 GCA_965370905.1 uncultured bacterium
AATCTGAAGCTTCTATATCTGCGCTCTTTGAGTGGCTCTGCTGGCTTCTCTCAAACAGATCATGACAACTTAATTTAGTGTAATCTTCATCGAACAGCCAGATGCTGACCCGTTCTACACTTAGTGCATGTGATACATCTTCCGTGATTTTTTTAAATACTGCTTCTAAACTTTCCTCTTGTCTGAGTTTTATGGTTGAAAGCTCTGATAGAACCTTGGTCTGCGAGCGAAGTCTTTCTTCGCTAAGTTGTAACACTTCCTCAGCTTTAATCATTTCATCGATGTCGATTAGGTACCCGAGGTAGTGTGTTATATTCTCATCAGCATCGCGGATGATTGTGGTGTAACCTGTAACCCATACCTCTGCGCCATCTTTCCGCTTGATTCTATAGCGCTCATGCTTGAATCTGTCCACACCGCTCTGACTGGACTCCCGCACCTCATTGAAGAAATGTTCGGAATCTTCTGGAAAAATAATACTCTGGAAGGAGACTTCCCCGGAGAGCAGTTTTTTAACCGAGTAACCGGTGACCTGCTCAACGTTCGGCGAAACGTATTCTACCGGCCAATGTTCCTGATTCCGCCATTTAAAAATAACTACGGGCCCGCTGGTAAACGCATTCCGCTCCTGCTCAAGGTTCAAATCGATCTGTTCCTTAAAATAGGCGATGCGCCTTGCCGCCAGTTCTTTCTTTGCGTCCTGTTCTTTTTGTTGTTCAGCCTGTTTAGCTTCCGAATCCTTGCGATTAACAGTTTTTTTCCAGTCCCACATGGAACACTCCTTGATAATTTTGAGGTAGAGAGGTACAATGGAATGCAGCAGGTTACGCTCTTCGCTGTACAAGCGGAGGTCGCTTTGATCGCCTTAATCTTGAATGACAAATGGCATTCAAATTCCTGAAGGCGAATAACGCTGCAATGAAACTAGTTAAATAACTAATTCAGTAGCAATTTTAGATCAGAAGCGGTAGGAGAGTGTTAACAGGAAGTTGGTTAACTGAAGGTCTTCCCCCCATCCCCCAATGGATCTTTCCCAGCCGGTCCACGAAAGCGCGGTTTGAACCAGCAGTGATTGATCCAGTAATGTGCTAAATCCCCCATTGAATACGTGTTTATCGGTTAAGATATCATAGTCCTTGAACGGTGATGGCAGCCAGGCATAACCAACCTGAAACCTCACCGGTGTCGTCGGCACCCAGACTTCGGCGCCAAAGTGAAATTCAATTGTACTGCGAAGACTTTTATTAACTTCTATGTTAGCTTCATCCCAACTAATGTCCTCAGATGGAGAATCGCCCGAAAATGATAATTGAGTCCAATCGTTGAAAACCATATCAGCGGCTAAAACTACCGGCCCAACTAAAAATGCCGTGCCTAATCCAGCCCTGAATGACCTCGCAATATAATAGTCATAGCCCCAGGAATCGAAATCACTGTATATTATTACTGAATCACCACCTGTTGAACTCGTCACCACCGCACTATAATCTCGCAAGCTTGAATACGACTCTTCAATAGACAACTTCAGTGGAGATTCAATAGTAGCACCAATCCTTAACCCGTTGTTCGGCCGCATAATAAAGCCCGTTGAGATGTTAAAACCCATATAACTCAAATCGCTGGAAAAATCCAGAGTTTCCCAGATAAGTTCCGTTTCGTCCAATCGAGGCTGCCAGGAATAGTCGTTATATCCATGCCAGAGATTTAAAGCAACACCTATCGAGGCGTTCGGAGAAATATCTATCCCCATGCCGAGAGACCAGTTACCAAGCCGCCCTTCTTCTAACTCTTCACCGATTATAGTATATCCAGGTGTCAGATCTTCGAACGATCCGAATGTATCAAAGCCGTGGACTTGGTGATACCCCAGCGCGAAAACCAAGCTTCCTCTGTAGGTTGGTACGGGGAGCACGATTCCCAACTCGTTTAGCCGTGTTTTAGATAGATCGCTGGATGTAGTGCTCGTAACTGAAGTTACTTCATCCAGGGTTATAGCTTGCGAAATTCCCAAGGTAAAATCGATACGACGTATTGAAGCTAATCCAGCAGGATTCCAGTACAATGCTGACAGGTCATCAGATAGGGCTCGATAGGCGCCACCCAACGCCAAGGCACGTCCACCCGCTCCCAATTCAGTACCATGAAGTAAAACAGTTTCGTAGTAAAGACTTTCCACATCAGTTGCTTTGGTAGTTTTTGTAAAACTTACAAAAATAAGAGCTACGATGAGTATTAATCCCCAACCGAAGTACTTAAAAATGTTAAACATCCGTATCAACCTCTGCCTCTCCCCTTGCGTTTATTATCGCCCTGATTTTCGTTATTATTCTGGTTCTGCTGGGATGGTGGTGCACTGTATGCTGGCGGCGGTGTGTATGGGGGCGGCTGAGTAGGTGGCGCAGGCGATAAATCTCGTCCCCTACCGGGCCTTTGTGGTGAAGGTAAAGCCGATGATCCTGATCCCCCCCCACCTGGGTTATAATAGGGCCAGGGATCGTAGTAGCCATATCCATATCCCCACCACCAGGGATCGTAGTAGTACCGCTGCCAACCGGTGTAGCCGTAATATCCATATGGATAGGTACGGATACCCCAGGAGCCGAATCCCCAGTAATGGGACGACGACCGGTGATGATCGTATTCGTTATTGTGACAGTCGGTGCAGGTGGCTCCGGTCATCTCCGATTCATGTTGGCCGACCAGGTCTTCATCTTCGACTTGCGGGTGCCGCAGCATGGTATAGCATCCTGCTAATCCCAGGGCAATCAGAGCTAACAGCGTCAGCCCGATACCCACTTTAATTGGTGATTGGTAGTCCATTTCTCACCTCAAACTAACTAAAAGGACTCTACATATGTAATGCGCAGTTCTCGCGCCACCGCAGCGGCATCTTTTTGATTTTCCAGAATGTCTTTAAAGTTGAACTCGATGCCCAGTTGTTCAGCGAACACCCATCGCAATCCGGCGTTTAAGTAACCGCGTTCATTGCCCAGGGCGTATTTGTTATTATCATCCAATCCCAGATTATATTCAGCATTTAACGATATCTGCTCATTGATACTCTTATCAAATCCTACGAAACCGTTCAGGTTGCGGTCATCATCATCCTCAAAGGTGTTGAAATTAATGCCCCCGTGCAGCCCCAGCGTGCCCAGGTAACTCATAGAGAAGTTCTTACTCGCCGCGACGAACAGTCCTTTGGCTTTAATCTCATAACGATCTGAATCTTTCAGATATTGTCCGTAGCCCTGACTATCGAAGCCGATCGATACCGCAGGCAGATCGGTCTCCTCGAAGAGGCGGTACTTAATGAGCACACCCGGTAATTCGTTCCATACCGGTTCACCGCGTCCTATCACATTGATAGCGCCGTAGGATACGCCAATCATGAAGCGGTCGAAAAGTCCGGCTTTCAAGCTTGTCTGGGCTCCCCCATGAGGGAAGAAGCGCAAATCAAAACCGTATTCACCCTTTTCCAACGAGCCTGCCGTCGGTTGATCGATTAGTTCCTGGATTTCCACTTGCTGTGCCAGATTCTGAGAAAGAGCTGAAATGCTTGTCAATAAAAGGAATGCCAGGGAAAGCAATATAACCTTTTTCATATTACCTCGTTATTTTCTAAGAGTCGTTCAGGCAAATAAATTAATAGCGGATAATTGGATTCAGTTTTGCCTTTATCGGGAATTCCACTCTACACTCTTTTTACTGAGAAGGGACAGACCTGTTCCCCTGTCCCTTCTATAATTTCGCCTTGCTAATATACGATTGAAATCAATCACGGAATTGTTCTTTCATCTTTAAAAAATCTTTTTCCAGCTTAAGGAAGACTCGCACTACGTCTTCTGCGAAGTGAGAACCTGAGGCGTCGATTATGATACCTCTCGCTTTATCATGGGGAACAGCCTCCTTATACACTCGTTTAGAGGTCAAGGCGTCATAGACATCAGCGAGCGCCACTATCCGGGCTGAAAGTGGAATGTCGGTTCCTTCTAAACCGTCCGGATACCCTTTGCCGTCCCACTTTTCGTGGTGATGATAGGCTATTTCTTTCCCAAGGGTCAGGAAAGACTCACCACCCAGTTGTTGATCCGCAGCTTGGAGGGCATCACCGCCGATGGCGGAGTGCTTCTTCATAATCTCAAATTCTTGAGAATTGAGCTTCCCCGGCTTCAACAAAATAGCGTCGGGAATCCCCACTTTTCCAAGGTCATGCAAAGGACTCGAATTGTAGATATCCTGGATGTAATCCTCTGTAATGTAAAGGCTATATTCTGGTAATACTGACAATTCTTCCGCGATTAGCCGGGAATAGTTACGCATCCTCTCAAGGTGCATCCCCGTTTCCGGATCTCTCGTTTCCGCCAATTTCGCGAGACCTACCATGGCAGCACCCTGCGTCTGGTGGAGCTGTTCCATGCGATGCCTCAATTCCATCTCGAAATGATCCGTATTTGTAGAGGGTTGTCCGAAGCATGCATACCCCAGAACCTGCCTGATCTCATCGTAAATCGGCGAAATCGTATAAAGAACAGATCTGGGATCACCGCCTATAGATATCTCCCTGATTTCACCTTTGTAAACACGGCCTCGGTTGATGTCCTCCCTGAATTTTTTGATACTCTCTCCATCCCAGATGGATCTGACCGGCTTTTCGATAAGCTCTTCTTTGCACATGCCGGTAACTTGCAGACAGGCGCTATTGATATCCGCAATGTTAAACTCCGCATCGAGTATCACGATTTCCAGAGCCGCATTGTCCAGTAAGTGCTGGTGAAGAAGTTCTACTTCCAATTATCCCCCCAATTGCTAGATCAGCTTGGCGGCTTATTTAAATCCGCGCTGAATTGTCGCGTTATCTGATCCCCCTTAAAGGTAGAAGCTTTAAGATAATACTAATAACGGTTAAAGCATTACTCCTTTTCAGGTATATGCAAAGATCAGACCGATCCTATCCGAATATTAATTAGATAACAGCCTTAATCCGTTTGTTACCGATTTTCAACTGCCCGGCGAATGAAACCGTTCGATTTTTCCAGAAGACTCACTGCTTCCTCTTTATTCACACCGCACAGAGCCATCAC
This sequence comes from uncultured bacterium, assembly GCA_965370905.1. Lineage (GTDB taxonomy): Bacteria > Electryoneota > B3-LCP > B3-LCP > B3-LCP > JALGVT01. The sequence continues at coordinate 5,082 of CBDUWK010000101.1, forward strand.
GATAGCTGTCTTGACGCTGCCGTCGGCTCTGGCTAAATACTCGCCAGCCCGATCATAATCCAATCCTGCCGCGAGCATCAAGATTCTCCTGGAACGAACCTTCAACTTCTCCGACCAGGCTTTGAGGTCCACCATCATCCCCTGGTAAACTTTGCCGCTGCGGATAAAGACAGTCGTAGTAATCATATTCAGGATCATTTTTGTAGCAGTGCCTGCTTTCAACCGTGTCGACCCCATGACAACCTCAGGTCCCACAACCGGCGCGATGACTACGTCCGCGAGGTCTTCGCCCTTTTCTATGACTGGTTTCGGATTACAAATTACAATTGCTGTAGCAGCGCCCTGGCGTTGCGCATATTTTAATCCTCCCAATACGTAAGGCGTGCGGCTGGACGAAGCTATTCCTACTACACAATCGTTAGATGAAAGTCCTGTTCGTTCAAGGTCCTCGCTTCCTGCCTCATACTTATCTTCCAATCCTTCGCGGGAGAGGAAGACCGTCTCCCTGCCGCCAGCGATAATACCTACAACTTGCGAAGGATCAGTGCCGAATGTGGGAGGACATTCGGATGCATCTAAAATGCCCAATCTTCCGGACGTACCCGCACCGATGTAAATTAAACGTCCACCGGCACGAAACGACGCCAAGACCATCTCAACAGCTTTCTCAACCTGTGGCAGTACCTTCTTTATCGCCGGCACCACTTTCTCATCTTCAGCAGACATGAATTCCAGGATCTGTCTCACTGAAAAGGTGTCGAGTTCTGCCGATCCAGGGCAGACCTCTTCCGTGGTCAATTCAGCAATTTCTTGGAAGATGCGGCGAGACATGGTCTATTAAGTAAAGATTTGATTAAATGAATATAATTGAAGTTAGGCGGAAAGTCAATAATAATTCCATGAACGGGGGGTAATGCACTAAAATTCAGGTGTGGTAGAATTAATTTTCCAGGTTAGTCATCTTAATCTAACTTTTGATTTCACCTCAGGTCTTTTTAAGTACCTCGATGACGTCTTCCGGTCGCTCAGCATTTAGTAACTGCGTGCGGCATTCATCTTCTCGCAAGAGGCGGCAAAGTTTTGCCACTAGTTTAAGGTATTCGTTAATGGCATCACTGGGAACACCAAAGAGGAATATTAGACGAGCCGGTTCTTTGCTGTCAGCTCCGAAGTCGACGCCTCTCTTCAGGCGGGCGAATGCCATCACTATCTCTTTGACAACCCGCGAACGCGCGTGAGGCAGCGCTGCTCCCATCTGAAGTCCAGTCGGGATCTCCTTCTCACGGCGTACCACCTCCTTCTCGAACAGGCTGAAGTCCTCAATTTCTTCCGATCCATGCATGCGTTCGATGATCTTATGGATTGCGTCGAATCTGCCTCTTGCCGCCAGATCGAGAAAAATATTCTCTGGCCTGATTAAGTCGCGGATTTCCTTCACGAAGATTCTTCCTCTAATCGAGTTGTACAGCAGTACCCGATGCAGAAACCATCAGCATTGAATTGTTCTGACCCAGCACCTCATAATCAAGATCCACGCCTATAACGGCGTTGCCACCTTGTTCCCTGGCCCGATCCTGCATTTCCTTCAAAGCAATATCTTTGGCTCGAATCAGTTCCTGTTCGTACGCAGCTGCACGTCCACCCACGATGTCACGTATGCTGGCAAACAGGTCCTTGAACAGGTTGGCGCCCATAATTGCTTCACCGGTTACGATACCGAGGTACTTGGTTACTTTTTTCCCTTCAACGGTAGGTGTCGTCGTGACGATCATAATGATACCTCCTAAGGTATATGTTCTAAATCCTTTTCTTCCACTCTCCAGCCGCCCCAGTCGTACATCTGTTCAGCCAGAGAGCCGGGGTAATATAAGTGCGCATCGTCAATGCCTCCCATGGAATTAATATCGGCCTGGATCTCTGGCAGAATGAAAGCTTCTCGGCTGAACGTAGAGGTAGAGCCCCGTGATCTTGCTCTCGATTCTGTTTTACTGGGGGTGACTTTGGGGGAATATTTATCTATGAAAGTCGTTATCTCAGTTCTACTCTTAGTACTAAGTAAATTAGAGACCTCGCGAGCTAAATCGCCGATCTTTTCCCGGAATCGATCATGGTTTGCTATTATAAAGTGGCTTATCGCTTCATCCGTCTTCGTTGCCAGAACCTCTTTCTCATGCAAATAGTTTCCGATTAACCTTATGGATCGTTCTGGCAGGTTCTCCAGCTCGGTATCCAGGCTGCGCAGGTGGATGGAATAACGTCTTACAAAACGCCGATTCGCCTCTATTATCGCTTCATGTGTGCTTACGACACCGGCATCGATTGATTTTGGATTGGTAATGAACCATAAGTATGACAAATGCTTTTGCG
>CBDUWK010000102.1:0-7446 GCA_965370905.1 uncultured bacterium
ATTCCATCCCCCTGCTCCAATCAGCACATCCGAGTATCCGTCATTGTTAAAGTCCCCCCCACAAGCACCGCCACCAAAGTGGTCGTGATGGTTTTCACCCAGCGCTTCCCAGACAATTTCCATCTCGTTCTGGGCGGTGGCTGCTGTAGCCATAAAGGCTATCGTAATTAGAGTCAGGGTTATGGTTCGCATGATTAAACCTCCTTATAATATTGAGGTGATATTTTAAATATAAGTAAAAAATTTCGTTTTCGCAAGTGAAATTAATTGCATCACTGCTTTTATTTCTTTATCACCTCAAAGCTTGACTTTTAAGCGATAATTACGTATCTTTTTTAAGTAGGAGAACGATTTTGTGAGGAGAGCGTGACCGGCAGACTGACACTATTCACCTTGATTTCGATGGTATTGACCTGCGGAGCGGCATCTGCCATAGACCCGGAATACCACACCAACGATGAAATATACGAGCAGATCGTAGCCTGGCAGGACAGCCTCCCCGATTTCGTGCGTGTGGATACCATCGGTTATTCCCAGCGGGACCACCTGCCTATCTGGGCGGTAAAGCTGTCTTACAACGTGAACGAGGATGAGGATGAACCGACCGTTCTCTTCGTGGGGCAGGTACACGCCGAAGAGCTGATAGGGGTGGAGATCACCCTGGCGCTGATAGATACCTTACTGACCTACCGTTACATGTCCTTTCCGATTCCGTACGCTATCTGGCTGGGAACCATGGAAATCTGGGTGATCCCCACCTTGAATCCCGAGGGTCACCAGGTGGTGATGGACGAGTGGGACGTCTCCTTCCGCAAGAACAAGAGCGATTGCAATAACAACGGCATATTTGACTACGACAATACCGCTCTGGGTGGAGACATCGACGGAGTCGATATCAACCGCAACTTTCCCTTAAACTGGGTTCACGGGGATAGTTTCCTGCAGATCAGTCTGGTGGAACCATACGATTACTTCCGAGGATTTGCGCCGCTCTCGGAAAGCGAAACACAAGCGTTGTGGGATTTTAATCAGCAGCAAAAGTTCTCCTTTTCCATAGTGTGGCACTCTTCCCGACAGGGTGGATTGTCGGAAAGCGTTTTTTATCCCTGGGAGTGGGATCCGGTTAAAGTTCCACCCGACTTTGCGACCATTTCCTGGGTGGGCACAAAAATCGCCCAGAGTATCCCCAAGACAACGAGCGGATATTATGTCCCTTCCGCCACTCAAACCGCGGCTGGAAACCAGCACGATTCATTCTATGCTTTCTTCGGCACGCTGGCGTACTTGATCGAAGCCGGTCCCGGGAGTCAGTCGTCATACCCGATTGCAGAAGAGGTCATCGAAGCGAATTTTGGAGGCGCCCACTATCTTCTGAATCGGGCGGCAGGAACCGGAGATCTCGTATATTATTCCCAGATTACCGGATTGGTGACTGACGCGGCCACAACATTGCCTTTAACCGCTGAGGTAAAGATATTTCAACTGCACAACGAAATGCTGATGCCTCGCACCTGCGATCCGACCTATGGACGCTACCGGCGCTATCTCATGCCGGGGTATTATGACGTGGAAGCCCGGATGAGGGGCTACTATCCGCAAATCGCGCAGGTAACGGCAAATCCGGGAGGTCCCAGCTTTCGGAATTTTGCACTGGAACCGAAGGATACATATTCATTCCACGGCGAAGTGCATGCTCTTGAGGGAGATCCTATAGCTGCTACTATATATATTCACGGAGAAGATGTTCTCGATACTTTGAATGTCTCTTCCAGCGGCCAGTTCAGCCACAACCTCCCAGAAGGAGATTATACTATAATCTTCGATAGTCCCGGTTACGTGGTGCGTTTCGACGAGCTGAGTTTAACGCAGAACCGGTACATCATCTTCGAACTTTCACCTTCGGTGACCTTGGTTTCGGATGACTTTGAAGGTGGACTCAGCCAATGGAATGCCGATGGAACCGATCCACAGCTCGTCCGCTGGGGCACCGAAGCTGCTGATTCATTGTGGGCTGGTGGAATGGTGGCTACCGAAAGCCCCTATGCAGATTATCTTCCCGAAGTTGAGAACTGGATCGAGTTGGCGACACCGCTGGACCTTTCCGGCCAGGTAACGGCTTCGCTTAAGTTTCAACACTGGTACTACTTTGAACCCGGAAACGATTCTGGTTTTGTGGAAGTTAGTGCAGATGGCGGGAATGTCTGGAATTTGGTTTCTGGGCCTTATTGGGGGCAGGATATTGGGTGGGGGACGGGATACGGCAGCCTCGATCCATATTGTGGCTTGAACGAGATTCACGTTCGTTGGCGGATTGGCACGGACGCTTCCCTGCAGGAACAGGGGTGGCGCATCGATGACATAGAAATTATGGCTGCTGATACAGCGGATTCGGTCCAACCGGATCCTGAACTACCGCGCGAGTTCGCCATCTACTCGGTATATCCCAATCCTTTCAATGCAAATTTGAGTATCCTACTCGATCTACCCTTTCAACAGGATACCAGAGTAACAATTCTGGATGTCGCGGGACGACGCGTAGATGAGATTCACAGCGGAATGATGGCGGTCGGGAAGCATCGCCTGATATGGGAAACGCCGGCGAACAATCCTTCTGGGATATACTTCGTTGAGATTGAAACTGAAAAACAGAGGAAAATTAAGAAAGTTCTCTATTTAAAATGATTATATTTAAGTCATTAACTCCCAATATATTGGTAATATTTTTTCTTCGAGCATAATGGAAATCACTTCCGGACACCTGCGGCTTGAGAAGTTGGCATTCTGGGGTCGGCACGGACTGTTACCCTTTGAGCGGGAATCCGGCAACCGCTTTGAGGTGGACGTGGATCTGCAGGTTGACTTGACAGAAGCTGTCAGAACAGACCAGATTGAATCTACAGTGGATCTGGAAAAAGTTTACGGGACAATCAGACGCATCGTTGAGGGTGATCCTTGCCCTATGCTGGAAACAGTTGCGAATAATATTGCTGTTGAGTTAGTGAGATTAGATAAAGTGCAGTCCTGCACAATAAGGGTTCGGAAGATGAATCCACCGCTCCCGGGCGCTACGGGAGGAATCATGGAGGCTGAGATTACCCGTGTCCCCTGAGGTTTATATTGGTATGGGGTCAAATCAGGGTGAAAAGGTATCCTATCTGCAGTGCGCTCTTGGCAGGATGCAGGACTTCGGCAAAATTGACAGAATCTCCAGTGTCTATGAAACGGAACCGTGGGGAAAAAAAGATCAACCCGTATTTCTGAATGCGGTATGTGCCTTCATACCCACGAAAAATGATCCGTTTGCAATACTCGATCGATTGCAAGATATTGAGCAGGAGGCAGGACGGGGATATCATAAAGTGCGATGGGGACCTCGGAAGCTGGATCTGGATATTTTATTCTGGGGGACAGAAGTAATAGAATCCGAGCCATTATCCGTTCCTCACCCTTTCATCGCGGACAGGAAATTCGTATTGGTTCCACTTATGGAAATCGCTCCTGATTTAATTCATCCCACATTCGGGATTAGCATAAAAGACCTATTAGAAATATGCTCGGACAAGAGTATTGTATCAAAGATCGGACCTCTGGAAATCGAGTAGATTGATAAAAAGATACATCTGGAGAAACGTTGCAGATCAAGGATATTAAGCATCTTGCAATAGATGGAGTGATTGGCGTCGGGAAGACCAGCTTAGCACGTCTTTTATCAAGGTCTTATGATGGTCGTCTCGTCCTGGAGCGCTATGATGAGAATCCGTTTCTGGAGGATTTCTACAAAGACTCAGGCCGGTACGCCTTTCAGACTCAACTGTTCTTTCTCCTCTCCCGTTTCCAGCAGCAACATGAACTTAGACAACAGGACGTCTTTCATCCTCTGACGATTACGGACTATATCTTTGCAAAGGATAAGATCTTCGCGTATTTAAATCTGGAGGAGAGAGAGTTGCAGCTATATGAAAGAGTTTACCAGACTGTCGAAAGAGACGTCTCACATCCGGATCTGATCATATATCTGCAATCATCTGTCGAGAGGTTAATGCGCAATATTCGTCGTAGAGGGCGCAGTTTTGAGAAGTTAATCACTGAAGAGTATATACAAGCATTGAATGAAGCGTATAACCACTTTTTCTTCCATTATCATGCAAGTCCTCTTTTAGTAGTTAATGCAACGACTTTAGATTTTTCACAGAAAGAAGAAGACTTAGAGACATTGAAAAACCAGATTGAACGTCATTCGGGCGGAGTTACGTTCTTTAATCCTGCCATAGATTGAGTTATATATGAACCTCTTGCGATTCCTAATCCTGTTCCTGATTGGATATTTCATTATCCGTTTGATCAGGGCGAGCAAGAATAAATCCCCGAAGGTAAGATCTAAGCGGGATAGGAAGAAGATAGATCCATTCAATAAAACCGATATTGTAGATGTGTCATTTACAGACGTTTCGGAGCAGGAGACTAAGGGTGATGAACCGAACCAAGAGGCGGGTAATAAACAAGAAGATTAGGTGATACAAAATGCGCAAAATCATTAAAACGGATAAAGCCCCCGGAGCCATAGGACCCTACAGCCAGGGCATCGTAGCTGGAGGAACTTTCATCTTCACAGCCGGTCAACTCCCTATGGATCCTGATACAGGTGAAATTGTGGGAAATGACATTAGCTCTCAGACTAAATATGCTCTGGAAAACGTGAAAGCTGTCATAGAGGCAGCTGGCTCATCTTTACAAAATGTCGTCAAGGTAACCGTATTCCTTCAGAATATGGACGATTTTGCAGGCATGAACGAAGTGTATCAACAATGCTTTATCGAATCACCTCCAGCGCGATCAGCAGTCGAAGTCTCCAGGGTTCCCAAGGGTGCCTTAGTTGAGATTGAAGCTGTTGCTCTGGTTAGTTCATAAGACTCCCCGGCTAAGGGAAATGAGAATTATCCTCTTCAAAAACCTGATCCTCCCCATTGTTACTCTCATTATCGGTGTATCGTCTATTTCGTGTGCTCAAGATAGCTTAAACACGAAAGAACAAAATCTAAATCTGTTCCCCGCACTGCAGTCCATGCTCATTCCCGGTTGGGGGCAGATATCGCAAGATCAATGGCTGCGAGGCGGACTCTATTTAGCTGGTGAAGCATTTCTCGCTGCAGATGCCTATTATTATTGGGAGAACCAATATGGCCGACCAGGGTGGGATGATGCAGGAAGGTTATTTAGCCGGGAAGTGTCTTACGGATTAGCCGTATGGTACGGCATGGGTGCAGTGTTATGCGCCGCAGATGCTTATTACTTCGGATCGAAAAGCCGCACGAAGATTCCTACCTTTGCGGCTCTTCAGTCTGCACTTTTCCCGGGGTGGGGACAGTTGGCGAACGGACAGCATTGGAAGGCTGCAGGGATGTTTTTGCTGCAAACCAGCCTGGGATTTGCAGCATATTATCAGCATGAGAATTACCTGTTTTACCGCAGACAGGAGGAAAGCAGCAAAGCGAATTTCTACCGCAACGACCGCAATAGACTTATATGGTGGTCTATCGGCGCGCTAATATTCAGTTCTGCCGATGCTTTTGTAGATTGTCATCTAAGAGATTGGGACGTATCGGATAACCTTACCTATGTGCCCACATATTTCCCCGATAACAAAGCTATTGGAGTTAAGCTGCAGATACCGATAAAACTACCTTTAGATAAAATATTTGGTATTTCGAATGATAAATAGAGATGAAGCGTTAAAATTGGTTATGCAGCACGTCTCCAACAAGAACCTGGTTAAACATATGATCGCAGTCGAAGGTGTAATGCGGCATTTAGCCGGGCACTTTAATGAAGATGAAGAGATGTGGGGGTTAGCGGGCTTATTACATGATCTTGATTATTCCGAAACTGTGGATGATTTCAGCAGACATGGATTTCGAACGGTTGAAATCTTGAAAGAGCATGATGTTCCGTCTGCGGTATTACATGCCATCAATTCGCATCCTGGACATATCCCCAGGGAATCATTGATGGATAAAGCACTTTACGCAGTTGATCCTTTAACCGGATTGATTGTAGCGGCTGTGTTGATGCACCCACAGAAAAAGCTTGATGCCTTAGAAGTGGATTTCATCGTGCGGCGGTTCAAGGAAAAGCGTTTTGCCGCAGGTGCAGATCGCGATCAGATCAGATCTTGTTCGGAATTGGGATTGGAGTTGGAAGAATTTCTCGAGTTAGGTCTCCAGGGAATGCAGAATGTGTCAGAACAACTCGGATTTTAGAGTAAGAAAAAATAATGCTCACCACCCTATTAATCATAATTTTGTCCTTAATCTTCTTTAACGAAGGAGGAGCACGAGACTATTCTACTGTCAGCGGGAGGTTTCTGCGGAGCCAGAATGATAGCCCAACCATAAATAACTTCGATAATATAGCCAAGCTCGATAAAGGTTCATCTGAGTCTTGGACAACACCGGATAAATTCGATCATCTTTTAGGTTCTGCTATTCTCAGCGGGAGTGAATTTTTGGCTTTGAAGGTAACTCACAACAATATAGAGAGTTCCGCCGTATTTTCTTTTGGAAGCGTTTTCTGCCTGGGGGTACTAAAGGAATTATATGATTTATCTAAACCTAACCGACAGGCGAGTTGGAAGGACTTAGCCATGGACTTGGGAGGAGCCTTACTTGGTGTGATGGTGGCGTACTCTTTATAGATGAAACAGCTATACGAAAAAGTTGGTGCCATCCACGTTCACAGTGTCTTTTCCGATGGTTCGGGACACTATGATGACATTATACAAGCAGCATCTGAAGTCGGTTTGGAATTTCTGTTGTTCGCCGATCATTGGACCTTAAAGCCCAAAGAGCTTAACTGGGAGGGATTTAGGAACGGTGTACTCATTGGTATCGGCTGCGAACTGAATGACAGAGATCTCAATAATCATTTGCTCGCCTTTGAAATCAACGGAGAGGTCGAAAAAGGTTTAGATGCAATTGAATATACGCGCCGGGTAGTTGAAGCGGGCGGCTGGGCTGTGGTTGCGCATCCCGATGAGAGGCGGGATGCTCTTCCTGAATTTCCGTCCTACCCCTGGACCGCCTGGGGGTCGCAGGATTTCCAGGCAATGGAAATCTGGAATCATCTATCTGAATGGATGGAGAGGCTCACACGTCGTAATAAATACTGGCTTTACTTGAATCCCAGGCGCAGTGTTATAGAACCGACCCAATGGACACTTAAGACGTGGGATGAGCTTAATCTTAAAAGGAAAGTGGTCGGCATTGGTGGTGTGGACGCGCACGCACATCATTACCCAATCTGGCGTAATATAAGTGCCACGATTTTTCCCTACAAGGTAGAATTTCGTTCAATCCAAGCGCACGTTTTATACGACGAACCACCGGAGCGACAGGATTCAGAAATTGCTCTGAAGCAGCTATTCAAATATCTGCGGGGGGGGCGTTTATT
>CBDUWK010000103.1:0-7437 GCA_965370905.1 uncultured bacterium
CAACCACCACCACCACCACCGAGAGGGTCCGGTTGCGACCATTCCGGCCTACCAGGTCCGACGCCCAGAATCCAGCCTCGAGGATGCCCTCGCCCGTGCCCTGCGAGAGGGCCATGGAAAACTTCATCAGGGTGCTGGAACTAAATCCACAAGATGAACCTGCCAGAATTATCTATACCCGGTTAGCTTCCCTGAAATCTAGGGCTGTCTCATCCAACCCCGTAGATTTATTCAGGTTCGAAATAGCATGAAAAGATTACGCCACAGCGTTGAAGCTTTTCTCTTAAAATCACTCGCATCTCTTCTGAGAATAATGCCTCGTAACATGAGCCTGGCAATTGGTGAGACTTTGGGAGGATTAGTATATAGACTGGGCATAAGACGGGAGGTAACCCTGGAAAATCTCTCTATGGCTTTTCCTGAGTGGAAGTCCAGCAAAGTGGATGAAACCGCCTTCAGGTGTTACCGACACTTCGGTGCGCTTTTAGCCGAGTTCGCGCGACTGCCGCTGTTAAAACCGGATAACATATCGAACCTGGTGGAAGTGAATGGCTGGAATGTCTTAGATGAAACTCTGAAAAGGGGGAAAGGCGGTATCGTCGTATCCGGACATCTGGGTAATTGGGAGCTTATGGGCGCTTCAGCGGCGGTGAAAGGCTATCCGGTTACCTATATAGTAACCGGTCAGCAGAACAAACAGGTCGAAGATTTAATGGATTTCATGCGCCAGAGCGCCGGGGTGAACATCATTAAACGGCGTGATGCCATAAAGGGGGTATTGCGCGCCCTGAAGAATAACCAATTGATTGCTATCCTCTCGGATCAGGACGCGCACGAAGCGGGGGCTTTCGTGCCTTTCTTCGGGCGCCTTGCTTCAGCGCCCAGAGGCGCGGCTATGTTCGCTCTTAAAACCGGCGCTTCTCTCATTTTCGCCGAAACCTTCCGAAGGGGTACTGGTAGTCTGAAAGTGTCCTTCGAATTAGTATCCACCGAAAACCTTCCCGACGATCACGATGAGGCGATAGTTGAACTTACCAGACGCTTCACGGTTCGCCTCGAGGAAGCTGTCCGCCGTCATCCTGAACAGTGGTTCTGGATGCACCGCCGCTGGAAAACTCCATCACCATCGGTAGAGACATAATCCATACACAATTGTATATCTGTAATTCAAGCAATAAAAAGTGGCGCCGAGTTTTAAGCTCGACGCCATTATTTTATCAATGCAGTCAAACGTTTCCGTCTGATTGCAGCTTGAAGTTTTTCTAATCTTTTAAAATACCCAGTTGATCGTTATTCGGAGGTTCTCCGCTATCGGCATGGTGAATGAACGTGACTGTGATCGGACTGGTGGTGCCGACGTCGGTTCCGTAAACCACACAGTTAATCTGCGCGGTGGTCTCCAGAGCATTCGGATCGGGGAATGCCTGGTTGAAGGTGGTGATCAGCCAGATGGTAGCCCAGCCGGTGGAATCGTAAGGTTCGCCGATATAGCCGCCGGGACCGGTGTAGCGTAGCCAGGAACCGTTAGTAGGAATGGTGCCTTGCTGGTTCCAGTATCCCTGTCCTTTTGGCGAGGTGAACAGAATCAAGGCGTCATTTACCGGGTTGTTGTATCCATCGATCAGGTAAGCGTCGCATTGCATGCGCGCGGGTTCACCCGGATTACCATAGGGCGGTTCGTCAAAGTCCCAGGCAATGGGATTGACGAACAGTAGCAATTCACCTTCGGCAAGAGGCAGAACGTACTCTATTGAATCCAGGATCGAATCTCCATATACCATGATTAAAGCGTACACTGTGATGACGTCGTAAATATGCTCGCTGGAGTAATTCAGCGTCGTGTAGGCCACTCCTTCATCGGTCTCGCCCGCCCAGTTTTCATTGCCGGTAACCGCATCGCCCTCAATCTGCGCGTATTCATCGGGCACAAGGTAAAAGTGAACTGCGGTGCTGTCAACCACCGGGTTATTGTGAATGTCCATTATCTTCACTGAAGTCTCAAGCTGCCAGACGCCGCCTCCCGCCCTGTTTATGTTATCGCCGTCAATGGCGATCTCCATGCTCGCGGGAGGACCGGATGAGATGGTCACCAACGGTCCCTGAGCCCATATCTCATTTGACGATTCGTCGTAGGTCCAGGCTTTAATGGTTACCGTTCCGGAACTGTCACCGGCATTTAGCACCACTGTGGCAGTTCCTCCAATAGTCTGCGCAGAATCCTGGTAGCCTACATAATTGATGTTGACACCGCCCTGTGGGAATCCGTTGTTCATAATCTTGAAGTTAACCCAGACATCATTTCCAACTGGGTTGCCCTGGGGATCGGTTACCAGGGCATATATTTCTGTTTGGTACTCACCACCCGTTCCCTGAACGTCGATGTGCGAATGCTCTGCGCTCAATCCTACCTGGCTGGGGAAAGTGGGAAGGAACATAACTAAGATTGAATCTACTGCCATACCTGCCGTTGCTTTCACCGTAGCACCTCCTGCATTAGTCCCTGAAGATAAGTCGGCAGTGGCAATACCATTTACTGTCTGTGCTGCTGGCGGTGAGATAACCCCGAGGTTAACTTCGAATATGACGATCTCATTGTCTGCTACAAGGTTTCGTGTCGAATCAGTTATCAGCGCCTCGATGGTTATTGATTCAAGGCTATTGACGTAAATGGATGGAGCGGATGCTGAGATTGTCACGTAGAAAGGGCTGCCAGCTACCAGATGCATCGCCATAGACGCCGAATATACACCCTCAACCTCTGCCCGTATTGTATCGACACCGGTTGAACTGCCAGCCCTATAATAGGAGGTTGCGATTCCATTTTCGGTGATGTAAGCGGTGACTGGATAGAAGCTGCCTATGGGAGCACCGGTCCTGAGGAAATTCACCGCAGTTCCCGTTGGAGCAAGAGTGCCGTTGTCCAACCATACTAAGGCGTCAACCTTGGTAGAATCTATTCCATTAGCCTGTATTGTGAGGGATGCTGGATTCAAATCTATGTAATCCACACCGAGCGCCGGAGAGATCATGATATTTATAGTATCGGCTACGTTCAGTGTCGGATATTTGGCTATAAGCATTGCAGAATCTGGGAAACTCGGTATGCCAGTATCCACAAAAAGAGCATTTGCCTGACCCAACGAGTCTGTAAATACCGGTGAATTTACCGTACCGTAATTTGACGTAAATATAACCTCCACACCTGCAATGACCTGGTCGTCCGAATCCTTAAGAGTAGCCCTGACGTCAGCATATGTAATCCCGAAGTCAGCGTAGATTATATATCTGTTACTGGCCAGAGTCATACTTCCGCTCGTCTGCGAAGTAGCGTTGACCATTACTGTAGTAGTGTCAGAATAGTTACCGACCAGTGCTGTAATAAGCGCATTACCGGTCTCGTTCGGCGCGGAGGTGTATATAACCGTCACGCTGCCAGATGCGTCAGTCGGGTGCGGTCCTGCTTCGAGACTACCCATGTTTGTTGAGAAGCTGATGGGAACGCCTTCAACACCGACGTTATTCGAATCGACAACTGTGGCACGAATTTCAGACGTACCGGTCTGGTTAGGAGCAACGTAGAGGATCTGCGGAGAGGCGCTGACCGATATGCCCGTGATCTGATCACTTGCCACGGAGAGTACCCAGAAAGTATCCGCTGCTGTAATGGTGAAAAGATCGTCGCTCTGACGGGGGGTAATTTTTCCGCCGCTGGGAGTCGTAGGAATGGTGGGCCCGGAACCCGATCCACTTGTCGTATCAGGAGGAGGTTCTAATGGTGTTACTGCCGAGGCGGTAACAACTCCCATCCCGTATTCATCATTGGTATTCAGATAGGTTACTATAGCGCCAGAAGTATTGGTGGTATCCGCGTATGCAATTACCCCTTGAGTCGTGCTGAAAGTCACGTGTATTCCTGGAATTCCGACGTTCAATGAATCCATTACATATACTGTCGCCTCGATGGAAGAGTTTTCCCCTTCGTCCAGATAGACCACGGGCGGATTGAGTGAGAGTGTGATGTCGTGTACGAATCCCGTCAGCTCGTAAACATTGATGGGGATCGAACTGGAATAGGTGGACAATCCCGACACAACCGTCGCGGTCACCGTGGCGATACCAGTAAAACCCAGCGAATTGAAGGTGACAGTCACATTGCCTTCCTCATCGGTGGTAGCTTCGGTCGTCGAAACTGATCCGAATTCAGGCGCGCTGAACTCCACTAAAATTCCTTGCATGGCCGCTCCCGATGTGTCGGTAACGGTCGCGGTTATATCTGTGGACACCGGATTGCCCTGAACCGAGTATAGTTCGTCTTCCACAGCATAAAGGGCAATGTTGCCAATATAGACTAGCTGCGTTGACGAACCGGGACCGGTCGAGGATTTCTGATCGCAACTGATCTGCAGAATTGCCAGTGATGCCAGCAGTAAGATTCCTGTAAAAGTGCGCAAATGCTTCATTATACCTCCGAAATTGCTCCTCATTGTCTGCCTTGACATTCGCAGTTGTCCTAAGGATCAATAAAATGCATTTTCTATATTATCACGACTTTAATTAACAAACTTTGCAAGACAGTGCGTTTTACACTAATTCTATAAATTTATACAATCTTTTCTGAAATTGCAAGAATTATTCCAAACATTACAATTGAAGATTCTGATCGAAGCTCGCTCTTATACCTCCCGCTGTTCACCCTCCCTCGTAATCCTGATAGCTGATTCTCCCAATACGGGGCATTTCGTCTCGCATATTCCACAGCCGATGCACAAGGTTTTATCAATATACGGCAACTTCACATTTATCTTAACGCCTTCGGGAAGCGCTACCTCACCCGAACGGAATACGATGGCTTTTTTCGGTGTGGGGCAATGTTCTTCGCACACGATGCAGTCAGCTCCCTGTTCCCACGGAATGCAGCGCGAACGATTTATGTAAGCAAGACCGATGACTTTGCGCTTCTTTTCCTCTTCGGTCAAAGGTTTGATAGCGCCGGAGGGACATACCTGACCGCACAGAATACAGGAATATTCACAGTAACCTTCCCGCATGCGTCCCCTCGGAGTCCAGAATCCCGACCATCCGTATTCGAATCCGGATGCCTGCAAACAGCCACCGGTGGACGAACAGACCTTTACGCACTCTTCGCAGCGCAGACACAGATCCCGGAATCTGTCCTCTTCAACCGCCCCCGGAGGTCTGATCAGGTAACCATCTGCTTCAACGTCACGCAATTGTGTCCGCCATGTGCCCGCGAACAGGACGGACGTTCCCATCACTCCTAAGACCCGGCGCCGCCCCAGATTGAAGTCCTCCTGCCCGTCTTTCTGGTAGTGCCAGTGGTACGACGTTTCCAGTTCCTGACAGACGTATTTGCATTCGAGACAGAGGATACATTCCGACCTGCGCGTCCTCGTGTACGACTCTTCGATGGCATTCATCCTGCAATTATCAGCGCACTGGGTGCATTCTGTGCATTCAGAATCAACCTTCCTCCCGAACGGAGAAATATGAGAAATTAAACCCAATAATCCTCCCAGGGGGCATAACACCCGGCACCAGTATCTGCGACCAAATTTATCCAGCAGTAATATCCCCGCAAAGATAAGAAGGGTAGTAAACAATATGGCACTTTGCAACGGATTTAAAGGCAGCAACCACCCCTGCAGCCAGTTCCATATCGTAAAAGCAATACCCTCTGTTAGCGGTAGTCCTATTCCCGCATTAAGCATGGAGTTCACACCCCAGATTGTCAAGGGGTAGAGACTGAGCGTCATCGATCGGGTGAAAATAACCAGAGGATCAAGCAGCCAGGCGGATTGAATTGAGACTATGGCCAGCAGAAACGTCCCCAGCAGGATGGCATACTTCCACTGTCTTTTGCCTCTCTGTCTGCCCGCAGGTGTGATTCGGTTCCAGCCATCCAGGCAGGTGCCCAAGGGACACACCCACCCACAAAAACTGCGGCCCAGAACAAATGCCAGAGCCAGTGTTATCAGTGCCGGCCAAAACTTGATGATAAACGCTCTATCTGCCAACGAGGTAATGAGTCCCGCCAGCGGGTCTATTCGAAGCAACAGATCAGGGGGGATAGTCTGGTGCAGAGGATCTCTCGTCTGTAAAAATAGAACGACAAATATCAGCAGAAATAAAATCTGGCTGAATCGCCGTAGATTAATCGCCTTTGGTTTTCTCATTAAAAGTGGGGAAGGATTTAACTAATTCATGAGCAAACTGTGATGCAGGGATCTCTATCCCAAATTAATTTCCCTGAATCCTACCGGTCTCTTAATACTTCCCAATCCTCTCTGCTCCGCTTCCAGAAGGTAACCAAGGCTCAATGGATCCGATCCGAAGAGCCGTGCCCCCTCAGCATCTACTGCCACCGGATCGAATCCGGCGATCAGGCAGTTCATCACTTCAACGTCGTCAGGATTGCCGCCCTGCGGACCGTTTCGCCTTAAAACTCGGCGAGCATCAAGAATCGTTAATTCCGGCAGAATATGTGCCGTTATATCTATGAGTTTTTGATCGAATCCTTTGTGTATTGTGGCTCTTTCACCGCCCATCACGCCCATCAAGTTTTTCAATCCCATGGTAATTCCAGCCAGAGTGTGATGTTTTAAGACAGGCATGTTGATACGTAGATCCGCATTGAGGTAATCTCGGTATATCGGCCACTTCTGAAGTTCTACGCCTCCGGGCAGATCTACAGTGTCATACCGTTTCTCGTGCATGAATGAAACCTTGGCGCCGGCGTTTTTAGCCGCTTCTTCTATTCCCGACCGCCGGTAACATCTTTGCGCGGTATTGCAGGTATTATCGAAAACTGCCACTTTTCCGCCTGCTTTTTTAAAGGTGTTCACCGCAGCAGCTACTAAATCTGGATCGGTATTCGCGCCCTGAGCGGGCATTCTGTCCCAGCCTATGTTCGGCTTAATTACTATACTTTTTCCCATTGGAGCAAACTGGGATATACCTCCCAGCGCTTCTAAAGCCGCCGCCAGTGCCTCTTCACGGCTGCCGCCACGCACCAGCACCAATGATGCGTGCCCCACTTCATCAGCCCAGACTCTCCAGGGCAGCATTAAAGCTGCTGTGCCTGCCGCTGTCGTGGTCATAAATTGGCGGCGGGAGATCCCCTGAAAATCCTTCAAACGGTATATTTGCACGTTTAATCCAGTCTATTCAATTGCCTAATCTCAGTCGTCAAATTGGCATTTCCAGAAGATTACTTCATATTGGTCGTAGTCTTTTAAATATGGCGAAGGTGCATCCACGTTTTTCTGGATGTAAAATGTACTATCGTAAGGTTCACCTTCGCGGAAAATTAATGTGTCGATACCAATCCAAAGGTTATTTGCGAAAGACAGTCTGCGATCAATGTACTGCCATTTATCCCGAGGCTGAACAGCGGAGATGATGACAGAGCCGTTTGGC
>CBDUWK010000104.1:0-7430 GCA_965370905.1 uncultured bacterium
TTGCTGTGGTTCCTGTCATAATTCCTTTTGAAGTCGAAATAATGGAAAGCCCAACGTTATTTTGGACACGCGGGATTTCATCACGTCCGACATATTTACGCAATCCAGGCCGGCTGATTCTCTTCAAACCTTCGATAACGCTATTCCCTTGCGGTGAATATTTGAGAAGTATGCGGATCAGCCCAACTTTCCCGTCGTCAATCAAGATGTAATCTTCGATCATTGATTGCCGCTTCAAAATTCGCGTGATCTCTTTTTTCAGGTTGGAAGAGGGAATATCGACACGCCGCTTTTTAGCGTGAATTGCGTTTCTGATTCTTGTAAGGTAATCCGCTATGGGATCAGTCATGGTCATGACACTAACCGTCGTTCATTTTATCTTACCAACTCGCTTTCACCACTCCGGGGATCATTCCCTGCAGCGCCAATTCTCTGAAACAGATGCGACAGAGTGAGAACTTACGCATATAGGCACGGGGACGACCGCAGCGATGGCAACGATTATACTGTCTTACTTTAAACTTGGGATTCTTCTTCGCCTTGGCGATCATAGATTTCTTAGCCATTAAGCACTCCTCTAAGCTGGCTGTTCGGCGCTTTGGGTAGCACGTCGACGAAATGGCCAACCGAAAACCTCCAGCAAAGCGTGAGCTTCTTCGTCCGATTTTGCTGAAGTAACAAAGGTAATATCCATCCCGTGGACACGCTCGATCTTATCTATATCAATTTCGGGAAAAGCAATTTGTTCTTTAATGCCGACAGAATAGTTTCCTCGTCCATCGAAAGACCTGTCTGAAAATCCTCTGAAATCGCGGATACGGGGTATAGTCACGTTCATGATACGATCGAGGAATTCCCACATGCGCCAGCCCCGCAAGGTAACTCTGCATCCGACCGGCATACCCTGCCTCAGCTTAAAATTTGAAATGGACTTCTTGGCGCGTGTAATTACAGGTTTTTGACCTGTAATGGCGGCCAATTCGTGGCTGGCAGCTTCGAGCAATTTGGAATTCTGTGCGCCTTCTCCTATACCGACATTCAGGATGATTTTCTGCAGCTGAGGGATCATCATCGGATTCTTATAATTGAATCTCTGGGTCAACTCGGCTGCGACACTTTCGCGATAGTTTTTCAATTGGCGGGGGATGTAATCTTTGGGAACGCGCGATGCTGCTTTAGGCTTTTCCGATTTTCCTTTATCTGCCTTAGACTTTGCTTTTTTCGCTTCCGCTTTACCCTCTTTGGGGGCGGCTTTTCCCTTTTTCCCTGCCGAGTCGGCTGATTTCCCTACTTCTTTTGGGGGCGCTTTCCGGTCAGTAGGGGCTGCAGAGACCTTTTCCTTTTTAGCGGTCTTCTTTTCCGCTTTAGGTTTAACCTCTTCTTTTTCAGGAGAGGCTGCAGCCTTTTTCTCTTCCGATGTATTTGTATTCTGGGATTCTTCTTCGGGATTAAGCATTTCCAACACCTAAATTATCAGAAAACCTCGCCACATTTTACGCAACAGCGGGTGAATCTGGCGCGGCCTTCTTCGGTGATCTTTTTCCTATTTACGCGGGTCGGTTCTCCGCACTTGGAACAGATAACCATTACGCTGGAAGCGTGTATAGGAGCTTCCTTTTCGATTATGCCACCTGATTGGTTTTTAGTTGAAGGTTTTGTGTGCCTTTTTATAAAGCTCACTCCCTCTATGATAATCCGGTTCTTATCAGGGAATACCTTCAGCACACGACCCTGTTTGCCGCGGTCATTGCCAGATAGTATCAGGACTGTATCATCTTTTCTTACGTGCATGGTTTATCCTGCTCTAACACCGGGTTATAAAACTTCCGGAGCCAGTGATACGATTTTCATAAATTGCTTTTCACGCAACTCGCGAGCGACAGGTCCGAATATACGAGTGCCGAGAGGTTCTTGTTTATCATCTAACAACACGATCGCATTGTCATCAAAACGGATGTAAGATCCGTCGGGGCGGCGCACTTCTTTTTTAGTGCGCACAATAACTCCCTTTACGACTTCACCCTTTTTGACAGGTGAATTGGGGATAGCAGATTTTACGGATGCAACCACTATATCACCGATGGAAGCATAGCGACGTCTGGTGCCGCCCAATATGCGGAAGCACATAACTTTCTTCGCTCCCGTATTATCCGCAACGTTTAAACGTGTTTGTTCCTGAATCATCAGTTTTCCTAATACGACCCCCAGCGGGGCATAAAACCTGGGCTATATTTATTCAGCGTTATGAGGATAAAAAGCCAACTCGCAAAAATTTATTTAGCGCGTTCCAAAACCTCAACCAGGCGCCACGCCTTGTGCCGAGAGAGAGGGCGACACTCCATGATTTTCACCATATCACCTTTCCCGGCAGTGTTTTCTGGATCGTGTGCCATAAATTTCCTCGAACGCTTAAAATACTTCTTATAAAGGGGATGAGGCACGCGTCGTTCTATTCTCACGGTGATGGTTTTATCCATCTTGTCGCTGATGACAGTACCGATTTTTACCTTACGTTGATTACGCTCTGTTGACGTCATGTTACTTGCCTGCCTCTTCGGACTTTTTGCGAATACCAAGTTCGAATTCATGTACGACGGTTTTCAGTCTGGCTACATCTCTCCGGGCCATCCGAACTTTCACTTGATTATCCAACTGATGGGTGGCTAACTGAAAGTGCAGATTTTGGAGTTCAGTCTTCGCATCTTCGAAGCGCTGTTTTATTTCCTCGAAGGAAAGCTGCTTAATTTCATTCATTTTCATCAGACAGCCTCCCTCGCCACAAATCGCGACTTCATGGGTAATTTATGCGCTGCCAGCCTCAACGCTTCGCGGGCGATTTCTTCTGAGATACCTTCTACTTCAAAGAGAATCCGTCCCGGTTTCACCACTGCAACCCAATGTTCCGGTGCTCCCTTTCCCTTACCCATCCGAGTTTCGGCTGGTTTTGAGGTTAAGGACTTATCGGGGAAGATACGAATCCATACTTTGCCACCACGCTTGATGTAGCGGGTAATGGCGACACGGGCTGCTTCAATCTGCCTGTTGGTTAACCAGCATGGTTCCAGGGCCTTTAAGCCGAACTGGCCAAAGCTCACCTTACTGCCGCGGATAGCTTTCCCCCTCATACGGCCGCGATGTACTTTGCGATGTTTTATTCTCTTCGGAGCTAACATGTTTATCTACTTAAAAGAAACTTCCTTATTGAACCGAAATTATGAATGGCTATTCCGCACTCTTTCCTTTACCGAAAATTTCACCTTTACAGATCCATACCTTTACTCCGATGGTGCCATAGGTCGTTTTAGCAACACTGGTGGCGTAGTCAATGTCTGCGCGGAGCGTATGCAGTGGTATTCTTCCCTCTTTGTACTCTTCGCGGCGGGCCATTTCAGCCCCACCCAAGCGACCGGAGCAGGTAATCTTAATGCCTTCGGCTCCCATGCGGCGGGTTGCCATTAAAGCCTTTTTCATAGCACGACGGAAGGAGACACGGCCCTCCAGCTGTCTGGCGATGCTATCAGCGACCAACTGTGCCTCCAGTTCCGGGCGCTTGATCTCGACTATATTGACTTGAACGTCCTTAGAAGTCAGCGTCTTCAATTCACCCTTCAGGATGTCCACGTTACGTCCCTTCTGACCAATCACTATCCCTGGTCGGGCGGTATTTATGGCCAGAACAATTCTTTTGGGAGTTCGTTCGATATTAATGCTGGCTATACCCGCATTCTGAAGACGTTGGTTAATGTAGCGCCGTAACAGCAGGTCTTCGTGTAGTTTTTCGGAAAAGTTTTTTTCGTCAAACCAGTTCGAAAACCAGGTTTTATTGATGCCTAATCTAAGTCCAATTGGATTGGTTTTTTGACCCAAATTTACTCCAGATTTTTATACAGCTATGGTGACGTAAAGGTGACTGGTCCGCTTTCGTATCCGGGTTGCCCGCCCCATGGCTCGAGGACGGAACCGTTTCCAGGTGGGACCTTCGTTAACCCGAATTTCGATTATCTTGGCGCTATCTACATCGATATCGCGTGAATCTTCTTTATCCATCATATTAGCGAGGGCAGAGCGTACGGTCTTCTCAATTACATTAGAAGCGCGTTTTGGCGAAAAATGCAAAATGCTCAAGGCTTCGTTCACGTTTGTCCCTCGCACCAGATCGGCAACGAGAATCATTTTTCTCGGTGTGATGCGAACGTAACGACTGATTGCTCTGGCTTCCATTTTAAGTCCTATGCTGAAAGAAAATCCAACTTTGTTCAACGCACCTTGCTGGTGCGATCGGCTCTCTTGCCTCCATGACCTCTAAAAGTTCTCGTAGGGGAGAACTCACCCAATTTATGCCCGACCATATTTTCGGAGATGAAAATCGGCAGAAACTTTTTCCCGTTATGGACTGCTATGGTATGCCCGACGAACTCAGGTGGGATCATAGAGCGACGCGCCCATGTTTTGGTTACCCTTTTCTGGCCGCTGGTATTAAGTTGCTCGATTTTCTCCATCAACTTTTCATCAATATATGGGCCTTTTTTAACTGATCTCGGCATGCTCTGCTCTTTATATGAAAGATTATCCTAACGGTTCTAAGTTCTAAATCTACTTCTTATGTCTTGATTTCACAATAAGATCGTTCTTCTTGCTTTTTTTACGGGTACGATAACCCTTGGCCGGGATTCCTCTGGGGGAGCAGGGATGCCTGCCTCCGGATGATTTACCTTCACCACCACCCATGGGGTGATCCACAGGGTTCATTGCGACACCTCGAACTCTGGGGCGACGACCGAGGTAACGCCTAACGCCGGCTTTTCCAAAAGAGATATGCGCCCATTCTTCATTACTCACCTGCCCGATGGTGGCCATACAGTCCACATGAATCATGCGGACTTCGCCAGAAGGCATGCGGATAGTGGCGTAATTGCCTTCCCGAGCCTGCAGTTGGGCAGCACCTCCAGCGCTCCTGATCAATTGTCCCCCCCGACCCTTGCGCATCTCGATGTTGTGAATCATGGTTCCCAAGGGTATGTCCTTCAAGGAAAGCGCATTCCCAGGCTTTATATCTGCATCGGCGCCGGACATGATTTGATCACCAACTTGCAGCGCCGCAGGCGCCAAAATGTACCGTTTCTCACCGTCTATATAGTGCAATAGAGCAATTTTTGCGGTGCGGTTCGGATCATATTCGATAGCAGCCACATTGGCGGGAATACCAAATTTATCACGACGAAAATCTATCTTACGGTAAGCTCGCTTGTGGCCACCGCCGCGATGCCGTACGGTCATCCGCCCCTTGTTGTTCCGGCCTCCGGTGCTTTTAAGTGGGGAGCACAGCGATTTTTCCCTTGGCTTTTTAGTTAAATCAGAGGTATCCAATTTAACCATAGAGCGCCGGCTTGGAGTAATGGGTTTGTACTTCTTTAATGCCATCTTATGCGTTCTCGAAAAATTCGATCTTCTGGCCTTCGGCCAGCGTTACAACTGCTTTCTTCCAGGAGCTCCTGCGTCCCTGAAACCGTCCCATGCGCTTAAGTTTACCCCTGAAGTTCATAGTACGTACTTTGGTCACCTGCACTTCGAAACGTTGCTCGACAGCTCGTTTTATCTCCATCTTATTGGCGGTCGGTTCGACTTCAAAGGCAATCTGGTTGAGTTGCTCCTGGACGCGGGTAGATTTCTCGGTCAGCAGTGGTCGCTTTAATATGATTCTTGCCTTAGGCATTTTTCAAAACCTCGATTATCGGTTCGACCGCGCTCTTCTGCAAAATGACTGTTCTGTGACGCACTAATTCGTAGGTCGAAACTGCCGTAGATTTCTGTACGGTGCAGTAGGGTATGTTGCGTGCCGAAAGGTAAAGGGATTTACTGTAATCGGGCAGCAGCAGGATCACGGAGCTATGTTGCACGTCAAGCCCTTTTAAAATTTCGTAGAGATCCTTGGTTTTGGGCTGCTCGAAACTAAAATCATCAATTATCCGCAAACCTCCATCCTGGGCACGTGCCGCGAAAGCCGAGCGACGCGCTAAATTCATGAGTTTGGCTGGTAGTTTGACGTCATAAGCACGCGGCTTGGGGCCAAAAATGCGTCCGCCGCCACGCCAGATGCCGGACCTGATAGTACCCGCACGAGCGGTGCCACGACCCTTCTGACGCCAGGGTTTTCTACCACCACCACGCACTTCGGAGCGCGTTTTAGTAGAATGCGTTCCCTGACGGCTGCGTGCTAAGTGTCTTTTGACCGCGAGGTACACAGCGTGTTTATGCGGCTCGATTTTGACGATATCGTCGGGCAGTTCGATTTCCTGTCCGGTGGGCTCGCCTGTTATTTTGTAGACCGGGAATTTCATTTTTAACGTTCTGAAAGTACTAATTCCAATAAAGAGTTGTTGGCACCAGGGACCGATCCTCTGATAAGCATCAGATTTTTCTCTGGGACTATTTTCATCACTGGCAGGTTTCTAACGGTACACCTATCGTTACCCATATGTCCGGGCATTTTCTGTCCTCTCCAAACGCGGCCGGGATCGGTGTGGGCGCCGATGGCGCCGCCATGACGTTTTACTTCATGTGAACCGTGTGAGGCATTGGAACCGTGGAATCCATGCCTCTTGAATACGCCGGCGAAACCGCGGCCTTTGGAATATCCGGTGATATTAACCATCTGGCCCACCTGGAAGCGATCCACGCCTAAAAGATCGCCATTCTTGAAATCGGATACGCTATCCAGACGGAATTCTTTCAGGTGGCGAACCGATTCGGTGCCTGATTTCTTCAGGTGACCTAATTTGGGTTTATTCAGGCTCTTTTCTTTGGTTTGCTGATAACCGATTTGAACGGCGTTATAACCGTCGTTCGGTTCGGTCTTGATCTGGGTTACCCAGCAAGGTCCGACCTCGATTACCGTTACGGGCACATGGTTCCCCGCTTCGTCGAACATGCGAGTCATGCCCAATTTTTTTCCCAGAGCGAAACTCATGATATCATTCAGTTTAGCACGCGATATTTATACAAATGCGCGTGGATCAGGTTTTTATCTCGATGTCTACGCCTGATGGTAATTCCAATTTCATCAGGGCGTCAATTGTCTTGGTGTTGGAGTTCAGAATTTCAATCAGCCTCTTGTGGATGCGAGTCTCGAACTGCTCTCTTGACTTTTTATCCACATGCGGCGACCGATTGACAGTATAAACAGTTCGCTTGGTCGGTAGTGGGACCGGGCCAGATATGGCAGCTCCAGTTGACCTCGCTGTGCGGATAATTTTCTCCGCAGATTTGTCAATCAGGTTATGGTCGTATGCTTTGAGGCGGATGCTTATGGTTTGACCAGGCATTTCTAACCTATTCTAAAATCTTAGTTACGGCGCCGGCGCCGATGGTGCGGCCACCTTCACGGATGGCGAAGCGCAGGCCTTCTTCCATAGCGATCGGACTGATCAACT
>CBDUWK010000105.1:0-7409 GCA_965370905.1 uncultured bacterium
AGTTGGGGAAAAGACCATTCTCTTCATCTCCGGATTATGCGAGAATGACAAACCTGAAAATCTCGAGGAATTTCTTAAAAATGGAATGATCGACGAATCTCAGGTGGTGGTTAATAGGGATAATGAGGAGATTTCGATCACATTAACTGTCACCCCGATTCAAAATGCAAAAGACCAGACTACCGGGTACATCTGGATAGGCAAAGATATTACCTATCGCCTCGCTCTCGAAGCTAAACTGAACGAGCACACAGAAATGCTTGAGATGAGAGTAGAGGAGAGGACAAAAGAACTTAAAGAACAAAATGAAGCGCTCGAAGAGACCTTAGAGCGATTAAAGGAAACTCAGGTACAACTCCTCCAGGCTGATAAAATGGCATCTCTGGGACAGCTTGCGGCCGGTGTAGCCCACGAGATAAATAACCCCATTGGTTATATCAATTCAAACCTATGTACCTTGAACAAATATATCGCCAATATCGAAGCATATTCTCGTGCAGTTGACCGTATTTTGGCTGGCGGTGGCCCCGACGCTCTCGAGGAGTTGACGCGACTGCGGAGGGCTAAAAAGATAGACTTCATCCTAAATGACATTGCTTCTCTCGCGAAAGAGTCTCTTGAAGGTACGAAACGGGTTAAAAGTATTGTACAAGATCTAAGGGATTTCTCCTACCAGGATCGCGGAGAATTAACCAATTACGATCTCAACAAAGGGCTGAAATCAACTCTGAATATCGTTTGGAATGAACTCAAGAACAAAGTCGAGGTGGTTGAGGACTTCGGAAATGTTCCTATTATCAAGTGTTATCCTCAACAGATCAATCAGGTATTCATGAATATCTTGGTAAATGCCGCTCAAGCTATTGAAGACCGAGGTAAGATAACTATTCGAACTTACCGCGAAGAAAACGAAGTGTATGCCGAAATTAGCGACACAGGTAGTGGTATCAACCAGAAGAATCTATCCAGAATCTTTGAACCGTTCTTCACCACAAAGGAGGTTGGTAGAGGGGTTGGCTTAGGCTTGTCTATTAGTTATCGTATCGTAGAGAAGCACGGAGGCACTATAGTAGTCGAAAGCGAAGAGGGGAAAGGAACCACATTCAGAGTGCGACTTCCGATAAGCACTCTTGAGGAAGTGTCAAACGCCGTTCCTGTAAAATCAAAGGAATTAGCCTGATGGATCTCAACCCACTACTGGATCGAGCTCTGCTCTGGATACTGGTTTTTATAAGAATCACGGCAGCTTTATCTGTAATGCCGGTTTTCGGGTATAAGGGAGTACCCAACAGTGTAAAAGTGGGACTTGCTGCGATCTTGTCTTTTATCTTATTGCCCACAGCGCAACTGCCTGCAACTTGGCAGGGCATCGGGTCTGGTTTAATAGGCTATTGTGCGCTCGCAATCCCAGAGATAGCTGTAGGTGTTTTGGTTGGAATGGTAACACATTTCATTTTCTATGGCATTCAACTTTCAGGGCAATATCTGGGAATACAAATCGGATTCGCTATGGCCAACGTGCTTGATCCGAATACTGAAGAACAGGTTTCCATCATTGCCCAGATGCAGTTCGTGTTCGCTATGCTGATTTTCTTAACTTTTAATGGGCATCACTTTCTGCTTTCAGGAATTCAGAAGACCTTCCAGACCGTTCCTATTGGCGGCATGCAGCTTCCTTCAGAAGTTTCAACTCTCTTCATCAAACTAATGGGAGATATGTTTGTAACGGGAATTAAAATCGCAGGGCCGGTTATGGCGGCACTCTTTCTTGCTGAAGTGGTTTTAGGTATCGTAGCACGCACCGTTCCTCAGATGAACGTTTGGCTGGTCGGCTTCCCTTTAAAGATCGGACTGGGACTGTTGGCACTGGCATTATCATGGCCCATGTTCGTTTATATAATGAAACTTCTATGGAAAAATCTGCAAGGAGATTGGATCAGATTAATCCATCTCGTCGGCCCTTGAAATAATTAATAGATTAGCCGATACGTATTTCACTGGACTTATAAATGGCTGAATCGAAAGAATCATTCCAGGAAAAAACAGAAGAGCCTACTACAAAACGTAAACAAGAGGCTCGTAAAGAAGGCAATGTCGCTAAGTCCATGGAGATCAATTCTTCCCTGATATTGATCACCGGTTTGCTGGCTTTAACCATATTTGGTGGCACCATGTTTTCCCGGATCATCGCCGCCGATAAGTTTCTATTCAGTCAGGCAGGTCAGATCGAGTTGACTCCCGACGTCCTTCAGGGTTATGTATTTGCAGGTCTTAAATTTATGATAAGCGTTCTAATGCCGGTAATGATACCTATCGTCATAGTGGGTGTCACCGCAAACCTTCTTCAAGTCGGATTCCTGTGGTCTTTTAAAACCCTCAAACCCAAAATGTCCAACCTGAATCCTACGCGAGGATTAAAAAAGTTGGCATCCAAAAAATCTGCCTTCGAACTGGTGAAGAACGTTTTCAAGATAATCATTATAGGTTGGATCGGGTACAAAGTGATAGCAGGTCTGGCTGATGAGATGATCCCACTAATGGATCAGACTCCCTGGGCAATTTTTCTGTGGGTCTGCAAGGGTACAGTTAAAATTGGATTTTACACCGTTTTCGCTATTCTAATCCTAGCCCTAATAGACCTGAAGTACCAGCGGTGGCAGCATCATCAAGATATGAAGATGGCGAAGCAGGAAGTGAAAGATGAAGCCAGACAGTCCGAAGGCGATCCCAAAGTGAAGGCTAAAATCCGCCAGCTGCAATTGAAAACCGCGATGGCACAAATGATGAAAGACGTTCCTAAGGCTAGCGTCGTAATCACTAACCCAACCTATATCGCTATAGCTTTGGGCTATGATCAGGAAACGATGGTGGCACCCATTGTACTGGCTAAAGGAAAGAGGTTGATTGCCGAACGCATCCGCGAGATAGCGCTTGAATACGATATCCCCATAATGGAAGAACCTCCTCTGGCTCGGGAACTCTTTAAAGCGACTGAGGTTGGTGAACAGGTCCCTGGTAATTTATACCAGGCTATAGCGGAAATTCTAGCCTATGTTTATAGCTTGAGGACAGAAAACGAACCTGTTCAAAGCTGATTTGCAGGGCATACTCCTTGCATATGGTAAATTTGATTTATCTTTTTAGAAACGGATTGAATGAAGCAGGCAGCTAAAGTTAACACCTACGCAGGACGAGTAGCCCACAGTAGTGATATTCTCTTGGCCGTGAGCGTGATCGGAATATTGATCGTAATGATCATTCCTATTCCGACTTTCATGCTGGACCTGCTATTGGCCTTAAATATCACTCTGGCTGTGGTTATCCTGATGGTGGCCATGTACACCGACGATGCTCTCTCCTTTTCCGTTTTCCCTGGTCTCTTGCTCGTAGTGACGCTGTTTCGACTCTCACTGAACGTGGCTTCTACAAGGCTTATCCTCGGTGAAGCTTACGCAGGTACGATTATCCAGGCTTTCGGTGGTTTCGTTGTTGCCGGGAATTATGTAGTGGGATTAGTAATTTTTCTCATCCTGGTTTTAATTAACTTTGTGGTCATAACTAAGGGTTCAGGCCGCATTGCTGAAGTTGCCGCCCGCTTTACTTTGGATGCGATGCCCGGTAAACAGATGGCTATCGATGCCGATCTTAATAATGGTATCATCGATGAAGAAGAAGCCCGGGAGAGACGTGATAATATCACCCGTCAAGCCGATTTTTACGGAGCTATGGATGGTGCTTCCAAGTTCGTGCGAGGAGACGCAATTGCAGGATTGCTGATAACTTTGATCAACATTATTGGTGGTTTAATCATCGGTATCCTCCAACTCAAGATGAGCGCTGGTGAAGCCCTCACAACTTACACTCTGTTGACCGTTGGTGACGGATTGGTTGCTCAAATTCCAGCCCTGATAATTTCCACTTCGGCAGGTATTATCGTCTCCAGAGCAGCCTCTGAATCGAACCTCGGGACCGATATCACCAGTCAGTTGCTGCAACAGCCCCGACCTCTCTTGATTGCCAGTGGCGTACTAATTCTCTTCGCGGTAGCGCCAGGTCTTCCGACTGTCCCCTTTCTTGTTCTCGCGGGGGTAGTGGGCTATTTGGGGATACAAATAAATGTCTCAGAAAAAGAGCAGAAACGGGAGAGTATGAAAGAGATCGCCAAGGCTCGGGCTACTGCGGAGCCAGAGCGGATCGAAGATTACCTCACCGTGGATCCACTCGAACTTGAGATAGGTTACGGTCTCATCCCTCTGGTGGACGGCGATCAGGATGGAGATCTCCTCAATCGTATAACTCTCATCCGCAAACAGCAAGCAATTTCTCTTGGTATTATAATTCCTCCCATAAGAATCCGCGATAATATTCAGTTGAAGCCCCAGCAGTACATCATCAAAATTCGCGGCAACGAGGTGGCTTCTGGTGAACTGCATATGGGACATTATCTGGCGCTTGATCCCGGCACTGCTAAAGGTAAAATCCAGGGAATTCCGACTAAAGAACCGACCTATGGTTTACCTGCAACCTGGGTGCCAACAAACATGAAAGAAAATGCTGAAAAAAGCGGTTATACGGTGGTGGAACCAGCCGCGGTGCTCGCCACCCACCTGGTCGAAATTTTAAAGCAAAACGCCCACAACATTTTAAGCCGAGAAGATGCTAAGACACTCATAGACAACTTCAAGAAACAGAATGCCACCGTTGTCGAGGAATTGATCCCGAACCTCATGACCTACGGCGCCGTCCATAAGGTCCTGCAGAAACTTCTGAAAGAAGGCATTCCCGTGCGTGATCTTAGAACCATTCTGGAAACACTTGCCGACTACGCGAGTCTCAGCAACGATTCCGACATACTTACAGAATACGTACGCTACGCTTTATCGCCGACCATCACACATATGTATCAGGACGAGGATGGTAAAATCCATGCTCTTACCCTCGACCCAATAGTCGAGAAGTTGATCAATGAGGAAGCCAATAAGCAGAATGGTATGAAAACTGCTGCCCTCGCACTGCCTCCAAATATCTTGAACCAGATTTATCAACAAATAAACCAACACGTTCAGGATATGCAGTCACAGGGCAGGCAACCGATCCTCGTTTGTTCTCCGACGGTCAGGGCTACAATGCGGCGCTTAATTGAACCTGTTCTTCCACAACTGGCCGTAATTTCCTACGGAGAGTTGTTGGTAAATGTTGAAGTTGAATCAGTCGGAATGATACAAGTAGAAATCAAACCGGTTGAACTTTCGGCGGCATGAATTTTATAGAGGAATTTACCTTTGATGGGGCTGAAATGAACTACCATGAAAATGAAATAAAGTTTACCACAGATTCAGCATTAAACAGAAACTTTAGTGTAATTAGATCCGGAGACTTCTGTGAACCTACAGCAACAAACTCAAACACGAACCCAGCTTAGAGGACCCATGAAGATCAAGAAATTCGTCGGATCCACTATGAACGATTGCCTGGTGCAGGTAAAAAAAGAGTTGGGTGAAAACGCAATAATTCTCGATTCACGCAAGGTGCAACGCGGGGGCCCCTTTAGTTTTATGCTTGACGACATGGTTGAGGTAACCGCCT
Organism: uncultured bacterium; assembly: GCA_965370905.1. Classification (GTDB taxonomy): domain Bacteria; phylum Electryoneota; class B3-LCP; order B3-LCP; family B3-LCP; genus JALGVT01. The sequence continues at coordinate 5,587 of CBDUWK010000105.1, forward strand.
CTACACCTGATCCTAATCCCCCTCCTGAAATGAAAAAACGCGATTGGAAGCAGGTTGCGCAGAAGGCAGAACCGATGATCCCAGATGGCATTTCTTCAGGTGGCTTCGAACAGCTCTCCGATGAGATTCAGAGCCTCAAAGATACCGTCTCGCAAATGGCAGATCATATGAAGTTCGAAAAACTCCCCAGTCTGCCCCAGGCGCTCGAATCGCTGCATCGCGATCTCCTTGATAATGGTATCGAGCCCTCTATTGCAAATACTATAACCCAGGAGATGACGCTACAACTGTCCGGCGATGAGTTCGATGATCGCCGTCTCTTGGTCCGTGGAATGAGAGAGAGAATCAGCCGCATTGTGAAAGCTACCCCAGTAACGCTGGCTGGAAATAAGCCTTGGGTGATCGCTCTTATCGGTCCTACAGGAGTGGGCAAGACTACTACATTGGCAAAAATGGCCACTCATCCCAAAGTTTTTGGGAAAAAGAAGGTGGCACTCATCTCTGCTGATACATACCGAATTGCTGCAGTCGAACAATTAAAAACATTCGCTTCCATTGCTGGTGTACCTATGGAGGCAGTTTATAGACCCTCCGACATCAGGAGAGTTATCGACCGCTTCAGTGACCTGGATGTAATTTTAATTGACACGGCAGGCCGAAGCCAGAATAACCGCGATCAGTTACGGGATCTGGGCGCTTTCATGGAGTTTGCCAAGCCTGACGATATAAGTCTAGTTCTGTCAGTTTCCACGCGGCTGGAGGATCAGCTCGACGTCATCGATAAATTTCGTCAGGTCAATCCCAGTCGCCTGCTCTTCACGAAACTTGACGAGACAACCAGTCATGGCATGATCTTAAACGTCTGTTTCCATGAACGCAAACCCATCTCTTTGGTGACTTGTGGGCAAAACGTTCCCGATGACATCATCGCGCCTAATCAATTGCAACTCGTAAGACTCGTGTCTGAACGGTCCTTCTTCAGAGATAATCTGCTGAATGAAACGACAGAGGAAATGAACCGTTCTAACTTAATGTAATTTTAAAACTAAAATATCAACCTAAAGATAAGCTAACATGATTGTTGACCAAGCCACCAAGTTAAGATATATATCGAAACTAAAAAAACAGACGGAAAAACACCTGCGACCTGTGAGGCGCATCGCTGTGACCTCCGGTAAAGGAGGAGTAGGCAAATCCAATTTCAGCCTTAATCTTGCTATTTGCTTCCAGAAATTAGGGCAACGAACGCTTCTGGTCGATGCGGACACCAATCTGGCTAATATTGATATCCTCCTTGGCATTCATCCCCAGTATACTTTAGCAGACGTGGTATTGGGAGACCGATTTATAAAGGATATCATCCTGGATGGTCCTGAAGGTTTGAAAATCCTGCCTGCAGGTTCGGGTGTGGTGGAAATGTTAGGGCTCGATTCTGTCATTCTGGACCGTCTCGAAAGAGGCATTTCAGACATCGAGCACGATAGAGATGCCATAATAATTGATACCGGAGCCGGTATCGCCGAAGGAGTTGTTGACTACGCCGTAGGAGCAGACGAGGTTGTAGTTATCACTACTCCAGAGCCTACCGCGATCACAGATGCTTATGCCGCCATAAAAGTAATTTCATCGAAAAATCAGGCATTAAAATTTCATCTCTTGGTAAATCTCGTAAGCAGTAAACGAGAAGCGGACGAAGTTGCCAGAAAGATAAAATTAGTCGTGGAAAACTACCTGGCTATGAACCTTAATATTCTGGGGTACATTCCTTCCGACGCAAATATTCCTAAGGCTGTGTCAGTGCAGAAACCCTTTCTTTTAAACAA
>CBDUWK010000106.1:0-7285 GCA_965370905.1 uncultured bacterium
CATCGAAGGAAGTAGTCACACGAAGTGTCTTAACCGTAGAATCATACATTGCGTCAATAGCGTTATTAATAATGTTGAGGAAACATTGCGAGAAATCGCTGTAGATGCCGTAAATGTTGGGGATATTGGGGATAAATTCGTACTGTTTATCTATGTGGTGTTTGAATTCCAGGTTGGCTTCCAGGAATTTCAGTTCGTTCTGCAGGAGAGTATTCAGATTGATAGATTTTTTAGTCGTGTCCTGTTCGTAGCGGCTCTTGATCATCATATTGCTGATGATGTCCTTCATGCGTTCGCCCTGCGCCAGAACAATGGGCAGCTCTTCCATCCTGGGATTGCGGGCGTAGAGCAGGTCCATGTACCCGATTATAATCGAGAGAGGTCCGTTAAGATTGTGGGCAATACCCGACGCCAGAATTCCGATGGCGGAGAGCTTGTGTTCCTGGATAAGTTTCAGTTCCAGAGCCCGCTGTTTCTCCTCCAGGCGTTTTTTCTCGGTCTGTTCGATATAATTGGCGATCACACCCTGGAAAGCACCTCGTCGATCTTTGAGCGGGGAAAAATGCATCTGCAACCAGCTCCCATCGGTCCAGTTGTCGGAGATCTCCATATCTTCACATGAGCCAGCTTCAAAGTCCTCCCAACTCGATTGCAACTTCTCCCGGAGGTGTAGGGGGTGCAACTGAAAGATGGATTTCCCCAGGACATCATTTCTTCGCTTGTCGAACAGTGCTTCTGCGAATTCGTTAATTTCGACAACCATACCGTCCGGATCGGTACAGATTATCCCTTGTCGCATGGATTTCAGCACTGCTTGAAATAGCCCATCATCAGGCATGATGGTTTTTTTACCATTGGCGGGCGGAGGGTTTTCATCCATGCCAGTTTGAATATCTGCTTTTTTTGTAAGTGGCGAATCACCCATAGCGGTTTACCTGATAAGCGAGTTAGGTCAGGTTTTATGCCCACAAATTTACAGGACGGTTATCAGGGAAACAGGCTTTCTGTTTCACAACTTTCTCAATCCGTCCAAACATTTCCCGTTATTAGTTCGGTAAAATATACCGAATATTACTAAAAGTGTCAATAAATATTAAGGATTTTAGACAGGAGTCGCTATAATTATATACGTAAGGGATTGTTTTTCCGGTTTGAGTCATGCAATAATAAGGTTAGGTTTGACCTAATCTATTTACCGTGTTGTTATTTAAGCAATTTTCAGCAAATCTCTTTCTTTCAAGAATACGTGGTTCACAATTTTCTGGTGTTCTGAAGGTCGCAGGTCTTCGAATCTAACTGAGTGAGCCCAGCGATCCGTACGTCCTCTGCGTTCGGATCGCAAGATCGCACCGCGCGCAATGGGCAAATCATAAGAGCCGGAAGGATCGAGATTGATTATGATGCTCTGTTCGGCCGGAAGCTGACGTTTGAATATAATTGAGGCACCACCTCCTGATATATCTTCGAGTACTGCTCTTTCAGGTATGCGTTCTTTTATCGCTGCTATGGGATCACCAGCTTCTGCAAGCTGTTCGTCCATTACCCAAAGGGCGATGGCGCGATTTTCTTCAATGCGAAAATCCCTTCTCCTCTGATCCCGACGCAGTTCTGTACAGTGGTTAAGGTGAACGTAAATACCTTCTTCATCGGATAGAGTTTGAATGATATTCGACGGTCCTGAATAGCGTGCTTCGCCGGTTCGGTTAAGGTGCAAATAAACTTGCATCCCGGGCTTAAGTTCCGCTCGCGGGTAACCATCCTGCAACCGCACTTTTAAAGACAGCTCATCAGAATAGCTGACACGCGCGCCTAAAAAAAGATTGGAGGAAATGATTACATAGATCAACTGTCCAACAGGGAGCTCGCGGGTGGAGCTGAGAGGCAGTTCACGAGGAGGCGGTTTAAATCCAAGCCTGTGTCTGAGCGCCTTTATTTCAGTGTTGTACTGACCGATTTCTTCCTGAGCGGCTCGTTGCATTACTTCTCCCGCCAGCTTATCGAACACAGCATTAGATTGGACCAGGCTGGAGTTTACCGCATATCCGAGCGCCAGGGCGTTGGTTCTCAAGAATTCGGTCTCTTCAGGTGATAAAGCGCGGTGACGGCATGCGGCTATGAATCGTTGGAACGTATCGGTTCGCTTGCGTATTTCAAATCCTTTAGTAAGCCAGAGGGACCGCAATGAAAAAAAGAGAATTACTCCAAGGACTATGGATAATGTAAGCCATATTTCGACATTAGTGGCTGATTGCGCCCTTAAAGCGTCAGCGAACTGCCGGTAAAGAGGCATAGAACTCCCATCTGAATAAAAAACACTCTCTCTTTTGTATCGGCACAAAAATATAACATCTACAATGTTTTCGCGACAAGATTTAACAGTAAGTTCACCCAACAATTTAAGTACATAAGTAAAAAGCCCCTATGCGATTATCGGGGCAGTAATCCAAATTTCTTTCTGAACAGCGGTTTCGTGGAGATTATTTCAAATTTCAGGGGCTGTCCCAAAAGAGCCGAGAAAGTCATTACGAGCAAAGCGAAGCAATCTCTAATTCAATGTAAAATAATAGATTGCTTCGTCACTACGTTCCTCGCAATGACACGAATACTGGGTTTTGGGACAGCCCCCTACACACCTATTATAAAGGGCGAACACATAGGTTCGCCCTACAAATTATCTAAATCGCAGATTCTCGGATTACGCAGATTATTTGATGAGTACCATCTTTTTCACCGCTTTGAAGTCGGCAGCCTGGATGCTGTAGAAATAAATTCCCGAAGGTAAGGTAGATGCATCCCAAGTGATTTCATGGTTGCCTGCATCTCGCTGTCCATTAATAATAACCTCTACTTTCCGACCTTGAATGTCAAAGATGGCAAGCTGGACGTGGGATGCTTCGGGAAGGGCGAAGCTGATGGTGGTGGTGGGATTGAAGGGATTGGGGTAGTTCCCATATAAAGCGAATTCAGTAACGGTGGCGGGTTCGTCGATGCCCGTATTTACAAACAGCTGGTCTAAGGGATCATAGTCAAGCGCCCATTCTGGAAGATTGATACCGTTGGAAGCAGCGGATTTGATGAAGGGGAAGCTATCCGAAGCCCAGACATTAAGAGAGGATAGGATGCCGATATTCCAGATCATCACGTAGTTACCTGCAGGCCAGCTGGCAGGAATGGGCCAGGGCATTCCGGGGCGAGTGAGGGAGAACCCACCCGGGAAAGTCAGGTTGCGGTTGGGAACGGATGGAGGTATCACCTGGGGCGGGATCTCGATCCACAGATCGAAATTTTTAGAACCGGTTTCGTTGTTTGCCAGATAGACATCAAAGGTGATGAAACCGCCTCCAGCCGGTACAGGAGAACCGGAAAGGTAGGTCAATTCAACTGTAAATTCCGGTATATCTTCGCCCGTCGTAAAGAGTATAGCCATCCCATCTTCCACATGAGTGGCATGTACATCGTAATTCAGGTTGTAGAGATACTGTATCCCATCATTTTCCGCCTGGTTTTCAATTCCTACCGTACATGAATTGGTATTGTCCAGGTTTCCGTACTGGAAGAGAATGTTTCCGTCTCCGGTGGAAGTGGGGTGCACTGCTGGATCGTATAACACCACTTCAAAAGTCATATTATGGTACGATGGTTGGTAATCCCGCACGTCGTTGTACTCTATAATATATATGCCCTCCACGGAATCATAGAAATAGCTGACAGTTCCTTCTGCCTGTGGGGAGAGATCTTCCCAGAAGGGCGCGATCATATTCGGTGGCCCGTCTTCGTTGGGGATGCCGGAATTGGAATAATCTGTGTTTTCGGTATAACCACAGGCGATCCATCCGTTTGAGCATACCGATATTTCGGTAAATGACGAACCGTAATAAACGAAGGTAAAGGGCAGCGTGAGATGAAAGGTTTGATCATCGCCGGTAAAGTTCAATTCCGTGCCAGGTCCTCCAATATGAGGATCGATTTCGATCCAGTTGTAAACCGGCGCCAGGGGAGCATCGTTTATGTCATAGGCAAGATAACCGTACGAATCCGGTCCTGAAGGCAGGTAGGTTATGTCCCCGACGTCCAGGGTGAAACCATCAAAAGTCATCCACCCTCCGGCGGCCTGATACGTTAAGTTGAAATCGGCCAAGAAATATGCCGGTGAGGTAGATTCGACAGTTACGTTGAATTCCCTCATAGCAACATTTCCCGGCATCAGCGTCCCATAAGACTGGGAGAAGGTGTTTACAACAATATTCGAGGTTTCACAGGCCAGATTTACAATTAAATTTTCAGCCTCAAATGATCCTTCGTTGATCAGGGTAATTTCAATATCAGCCGTTTCGCCAGGCTCCAGAATTCCGTTGCCATTTCCTCCCACAGAATCGTCAATATTCAACTCGTCCAATACCATGTCAGGAGCATGAGCGATCATCTGCACCGTACTGCTCCACTGGTTGGCACCGGAGGTCATTAGCACCGCTACGTTAAATTGATGCTCATCCGGAACGTTGGTAGTTATATCTGCTAAGAAGGCATTGCTCACAATCACCGTATCTTGCGAGAGAATATCTCCGTAGTTTTCCAGAGAATCGGAGAAGCTGATATAGGGATCTGATTCCGATAATACTACATCGACTGAAGTGGCATCGCCACCGCCGGCATTGATGACAGGTATGGTCAGATAAACGGATTCTCCGTATTCGATCTGTCCGTTGTTGTTGCCCTGTGAATCGTCTAAGGTCACACTACCTGCCGTCAAAAACGGATCCGTACTTCCGTCAGGCACTGCCAGATCTGCCACCGATCCCAAAACCGCTTCCAATACGTGTACTCCATAGAGGATATCGAGGTGTTCAAGTAAATCCTCGTCGGAATGATAGTAGGGATTAAGATCGGTTCCCCAGGCTTCATCCTCCATGTTCAGAACTGCGGGTATATTGGCATCCCAAAAGGGAGCGTGGTCGGCATATACCATGGTTGGGTCCTGGAGGATAACCGGTTCGAGAAATCCGGGCAGAAAGGTGGCTACCGCCTCGCTGACCTTGTCCGCCAGAATTAAGCTCACCGGATCGTCGTTTGCATAGATAACCAGATCGGGAGGCCATGGATCCGATCCGGACCAGCCAATCATGTCGGCACAGAAAACACCGAGGTAGACTTCTCCCGTTTGGGGTAGTCCGGCAACGTAGGCTGCAGAGCCGATCAAGCCCTGTTCGTTTCCCGCGAACACGGCATACCTGATGGTGTTCTGGAAACTGAACTCTGACATTACCCGGGCGCATTCCAACACCATAGCTGCGCCTGAGCCATCATCGTCAGCGCCAGGCGCTTCGTCCTCGGGGAGAACCGGCAGCCCGGCAGTAGCGTCGTAATGCCCGGTCAGGTAATACATCTGATTGGGATGCAGGGAGCCTGTCTGTTCGGCTATGACATTGTAGCGCGTCAAACCGCCGATTTCAAAGGTGTCCATCCAGGCCGACAAGCCTATATTCTGGAACTGCTGAAGAAGCCAGAAGGCAGCATCGTTGCATTCGGAATTATAAGTATTCCGGGTGATAAAATCCTGCAGTGATTGAATATATCCTTTATATGACGCCGAAGAGACCTGATCGATGATAACACCCACGAAAGGTTCTATGATATCCAAGCCTTCCTTACAGGCATCAGTACCATAGTAGGAATATCCCTGTCCGGGGATGGCGCGAAAGTGTATCCCGGCGGAACCTAAAGCGTTTAAATCCTCCTCAACTCCTTCAAAAAGCAGCCAGCCTTCCGCTTCATATAAGACCTGCAATCGATCACGCAACTCAGGTTTTCTTTGCAGAGCTCGCTTGTCAACCTGGTACACACCTTCAAAGTCATTCATAGTTGCGGGCAGATATTCTACTTTTGCTTCGAGATTGCCTACAATTTCCTCAGGAATCATCCCCATAAGTGCGTCACCGCTCCGAGCGTGAATTTTCAAACCTCGTGAAATCAATTCCTGGACATCTTGTGCCGATGATGTTTCAATTATCACCGGCAGCTGTCTGGCGCCGAGATGATTAACTGAAAAAGTTATGAATATGAATGAAATTAGCAGACTTCGCCGCAACTGCATCAGATACCCCATTTATTTTTACGATTATTAAATATACAAAAATTACAGGCTGAAGTCAAGTAGTAATTTAAGGGTGGGTGAAATATTTGAAGGCGGGAAAATAGTAGCAAATAGCGAACAGGGAGGTTCGCCAAAAAAAAAGGGTCGGCGCAAGACCGACCCCTACGCGCGGATTTCGCAGATTATTTCAGTAGCACCATCTTCTGCGTCTGGGTGAAATCTCCGGTGGTGAGACGGGCGAGATAGATGCCGGAGGAGAGGTTGGCTGCATTGAAATTGTAATGATATATGCCGGCAGGATGCCAGCCGTGAGACAAAGTTGTAACCAGATTGCCGATGAGGTCATAAACGTTCAGTTCGATGCTGGATGCTTGGGGAAGTTGGAAGTTAAGAGTGGTGGAGGGGTTGAAGGGGTTGGGGGACGCTGAAATCTTATAATCGGAGTTGGGCTCATTCAGGGATATTGCAGACTGGGTCGATAATCTCAGGAAACGTTCATGAAAATTTTCGATGGAAAATTCATAGAAAATCAAAGCTCCGATACCACGGCGGTTAATAATCCAGGGGCCTTCGTAAAGTTCCCAGTTAGATCGGTAATAATCATCGGCAGTGTAGGACAATAAGCTAGCTTCCACCGATTCCGATAAGACCAGCAATATCTCGTTATCGTTTTGCGGATTCGTATAGCCTCCCAGGACAAAGCCCGGAACGCCATCCAGGTAGATGTAGTCCTCCATGACTTCGCCCCAGTATGGTTCATCCGGCCAGATTACCGGTTGGTCGAAGAGCATGGCGATGGTATCCTGACTTGCGGAGGTATAGTAGATTTCCTGAATATCGGGTGGAGTGATGTAGAGAGTATCAGTATATCCGTAGTAATCTCTGGCAACAAGGGGGTAAATCCAATCCCCCATCTGTTCGTAACCGTCGGCGTTATAATGCAGACCGTCATGACCATCAAGAGCAGCAGTAGCCATTATTTTCATATTTTCCCAGTTAAGCGCCATCTGTCTCTGCAGTTCCCGCAATTGTGGTTGGGCATCACCGCAGTAGAAGGAATGTCTCAGTTGCCATATGTAGACATTTTCAATGGCAGGATAGTCTATCATCCAGTCATGGTATATCCTAGTGAAGTTCTGCTGATAGGGGTGCATATATATGAGCCAAGTATCAGCTTCACCCTGGTGCCAAAGG
>CBDUWK010000107.1:0-7251 GCA_965370905.1 uncultured bacterium
GAGATTGGAAAAAAGCAATATTGTTTAAGAAGGGGAAGAAGAATAAAAATCGACCGTCTCGACTTATACAGGATAAATGGGCTGAATATGAGGAGGTAGCAAAAAGTGTCTGAACTACTTCTACAAACCATTAGCACATTAGGCCGGATGAATTTAGATAAATTTTATGGAGTCTTTAATGCACTGTGCCAGCTATCAGGAATATCGAGCGGGGAAGACGATCTAAATTATGTTAGGCGCCAGACTATCCGGCACTTAGATTCATTAGGTCATTGTGAATTCGACTTTGAAAAACGCGAGGTTTTTGTCTGTCCACCTGCTCTTGTAACACTGCCGGTATGTGGTCTGCCTAAAGCAGTATTAACCGGGGCCAGAATTCCATCGTTAGTTAGAAACATAAAGGATTTTGTAAAAAGTAACCGGGATGCAGTTTCGTATAGTATTATACCACAAAAAAGGGGGTATTTTCTTCTTCCTTCAGCCTTTATTATAGAGGCAACTGATTACGATTATCTTAAAAATGTTTCTTTAGCTGCACAGATAGATTGTCAATTGACACCGCCTGCTGCCTGGTCTCTGGTTAACTTTTCAGCAGGAATTGAAAATGCCAAGAATAATCTTCAGTATGAAAACAGAGCCGATCTCAACTGGGAAAAACAGACTTTTTCCACAGATACCTTGACATTCTCCTGGAACCACAGTACCGAAAAATACCAAAGACTGGTTTCTTATACAAATCCCGTGAACCAGCAAAGATACCACTTAATCTGGAATGGTAACCAAGCGGCTGAAGTGGACCGGGATTGGGGAAGATATATTATTCTGTCTTCTGAAGGAGTGGATGTCATATTTTATGATGAACGCAGTATGCGGCTGGCAGTTCCATCTACTGTGCCGCTGCCGCGATTACTAGCAAGAGCGGCTGCACTTTGCACCGGACTGGCCCCTTCGCCCGCATATACGGGTGAAAAATCGAAAGGAGGATTGCCTGCAGGACATCCTGTGGATATTTATAGTGCTGTACCGCCTCCAGCCGCCCGGATGATTTCAAAAAAACTATCACAAAACTTAATAAAGTATACCATTATTCCTGATAGTAATGGAGTGATTTAATGAAGGATCCAGTCGGAGCATTTGATAGTATCAGGGATAATTTCATCCTGTATATAAAAACAGCATTCGGCACACGTTTTCCTTCAATAGAAGAAGAAAGAGAAGCACTGCTACGGCAGCCCCGGGTTATGTGCCAGGAACCGTGGATAGAACCGCTTCCAGTATACCAGAAATCTGGAAAGATTATCCAGAATCTAATAGAAGAAGATCTCCCGGGATTTAGTGATCAAGATAGGGAGGATTTTAAGTCTTTAGTCTCTTGCGGCCTGTTCGGGGACCACGAGCTGTATGCTCATCAGGCGGAAATGCTTAAAAACGTGCTAGAAGGTAGAAACTGTATTGTTACTGCTGGCACGGGATCAGGCAAAACAGAAGCATTCCTCCTTCCTCTGTTTGCTTACCTTGCCCGTGAATCTTCCACTTGGGAAACCCCTGATTTACCAGATCCACACAGTAATACCTGGTGGAATGATACACAATGGAAAGATTCCTGTCTTGATAAGAATAGAATTCAGCGCACTTATAGAGTTTCCCAGCGTGGTCATGAAAAGCGTGAAGCTGCAGTTCGCGCACTTGTACTTTATCCTATGAATGCGCTTGTTGAAGACCAGCTTACACGCCTTCGCAAAGCTGTCGATTCGGAGAGTGCTAGGCAGTGGTTCCAGCAAAACCGTCAGGGAAATAAAATATACATTGGACGGTATAATAGCAGCACACCTGTAGCCGGACATGAGTTCAAGAAACCCGGTGTTAGTGGCATCCGGCGCCCCAACCGACCGAAAATAGAAGAACTTACTAATAGATTGATGGAAATGGACCGGGATGCACAGGCTGCTGAGCAACATGCCCGAAAGACTGATGATCCAGATGTCACTTTCTTTTTCCCCAAGCTAGATGGATCTGAAATGCGCTCACGCTGGGACATGCAGGATTCCCCGCCAGATATACTAATAACCAATTTTTCAATGTTGAGCATCATGCTCATGCGCGAAACAGATGCCCCCATATTTGAAAAGACAAGGCAGTGGCTGGCAGGCGGCGAAGATAGAGTGTTCCATTTGATTATTGACGAACTACACCTTTACCGCGGGACAGCTGGGGCTGAAGTAGCTTACCTTCTTAGATTACTGCTCCTCCGTCTTGGTCTCACACCTGAGCATCCCAAATTGCGCATCCTGGGATCTAGTGCTTCGCTGGACCCGAAAAGCCGGAAAAGCGGGGAATTCCTGCATAACTTTTTTGGTGCCTCAGCGGATAGCTTTGAGATAATTGAAGGATGCCATACTTCACTTCCAGATATCACTGGACCCGCCTTTTTGCCGCCAGAACCTTTTACTTCTCTAAGCCAAGCCCCTGATTTCCCTGATAATGTTTGCCGGGACGTAGCCGTATCTCTCGGCTATCAAGAAGATGCACAATCAGGGATCTTAGCTCTGAAAGAACAGATGGAATCGAGTGATATTGCTGCGAGAATGCGGAGGGCATGCGAACACGAAGGGGTTACACGCGCAGTTTCCCTTGATGACTTTGGAAAAAGACTTTTCGGAACAGCAGTACCTGAATGGAACAGGAGGGAAGCTGTCCGCGGACTTTTAATAGCCCGTAAGATTTGTGATATTACGGGGGCGTCAACAATACTGCCATCATTCAGGTTCCACTGGTTTTTCCGCAATATCGAAGGTCTATGGGCATCTACTAAACCGCCTGAAGATGCCGCAGATAACAGACCCGTAGGGAAATTATATCCATCTTCGCGAATCATTTGCGATACGGGAGAAGGACGTAGGGTACTGGAACTGCTATACTGCGAACATTGCGGCACAATTTATTTTGGAGGGAACAGACTTGATGTTGGTGATGGTGATATAGAAATTTTACCTTCTGATCCAGACATTGAAGGAATCCCCGACAGACAGACGGCACGCTTTGTCGAACGCCGTACTCACAAAGATTTTGCTGTATTCTGGCCGTGTGGAAATTCACAACTCAGCAGAGATGCAGTAAAGTGGAAACAGCCTTCCCGCAGCGAGGGAAATTCTTTAAGAAGTGAATGGGCCGCCGCCAGCCTTGATACACGTTCGGGACGGGTGAGATTGTCACATGAGGAGTATATGGAAGATCCAGACAACTGGGTAAGGGGTTATTTGTTTCGAATCGGTACGGATGGTAAGCGAAATTTGATACCTATAGATGATGAATTAATGGATTCCTTTGCCGCTCTTCCTTCAGTCTGTGCCTATTGCGCTGAAAACCACACTAAACGCAGGCGGAGGTCTCCGGTGCGAGGTTTCAGGACTGGTTTTTCCAAAATCAGCCAGATATTTACAAAAGAACTTTTTTATACACTACCTCAAGAAGGACGCAAACTTGTTGTGTTCTCTGACAGCCGCGAAGACGCAGCACAGATTTCTAAGGGGTAGAACGAAACCATTATTCAGATTTACTGCGCGAATCAGTCATACACGAATTATATATGTTGACAATGGGCGAGACACAGCTGCTAACCGATATTGAACACGAACAGGAAACTTATAGCGCTCTGGCATTAGAATTTATTAATGAAAACCCCGGGTCTGATGTCGAGATTATAAAAGCTGTAAATATATTAAGAGATGGTATGCCTGCTGGACTGCCCGAATCTGCTGTTACAGTCATGCAACAAGCTTTGGAAGAAGCTAGAAAAAAGGTTGACAGAATTAAACAACGAAGTAGGTCGAGGATTGTTACAGTAAGTGATTTGATTCATCATACAGGAGATAATAGTACTGAATGTGGAAGGCTCATCTCCCACCTCATAGGTATTGGAGTTAATCCTGCTGGAAATGATCATAATGTACAGGATTTCAAATGGGATGAAAACTGGCACCCTTGGACGGAACTTTTCGATTTTAACCGGAGAACGTGGTACCAGCTTCCACCGGATGCTGAGCGCGCAAAAAATATACTCCGTGGGGAGGTTAGAAAAGGATTATGTGATCTGTTTTTCAGCCGTCTTTATTTCAGCCTTGAATCATCCGGCTTGGGTTATGTTAAACTGGGGCTTGATGATCATACGCTTGCAACCTACGCGGCAGATGCAGGGATTCAGCAAGAACAATTAGATATTTTCCGGCAGATATGCGATTCCGCTTTGAGAGTTTTGGGTGACCTGTACCGACATGAAGGATCAGATTATCCTCAAAACGACTGGGCCGGGTACTCCGGTGCTAAGGCAAAATTCAAAGATTTCATCCGCGCGGTTTGCAAAAACGTAGGGGTAAACGAATCAGATGCTGGACCTGCTGTATTCTCCGCACTACGCGCGGGGGGACATCAAAACGGTATAATCCATACAAGCAGCCTTGATATAAAGGTATGTCTTTCTGATGATACGGTATGGATATGTCCCAGCTGCCGCCGCCCTCACCTTCATTTCTCGGCGGGCATTTGTACACACTGTTACTCACAGCTTCCTGAACAGCCCGATGATATTTGCGGTGATCTCTGGCAGCGAAATTATCTAGCATGTGCTGCAGCAGATAGACGTCTCCCTCTCAGGCTTCACTGCGAAGAGCTAACAGCTCAGACTGACAACCAGCCCCAACGGCAGAGGCACTTCCGGGGTATAATTGTCAATCTTGAAGAACAGGATAAAGATTTTATTGATCAGGTCGCTGAAATCGACGTCCTTAGCGTCACGACCACTATGGAGGTAGGAGTGGACATCGGCAACTTGCAAGCAGTAATGCTGGCAAATATGCCTCCTATGCGTTTCAACTACCAGCAAAGAGTAGGGCGGGCCGGCCGCCGTGGTCAGGCTTTTGCAGAAGTTCTTACCCTCTGCCGCGGTCGCAGCCATGATGAATTTTATTTTGCAAATCCTGAGCGCATCACAGGCGACCCCCCACCAGTACCTTTTCTCACTATGGACCAGCCAAGAATTGTTCAGAGGCTCTTAGCTAAAGAATGCCTGCGTAGAGCATCGTGGAATGCCGGAGTGAGGTGGTGGGATAGTCCACGTCCTCCAGACAGCCACGGTGAGTTTGGACTAGTTGAAAACTGGCCTACTGTTCAAAAACAAGTCCAAAACTGGCTGCAAACTGACACAACCAGAGAAGAAGTTGTTAGAGCACTGCTTGGAAATATAGACCAACAATCGGTTCGTGAATGGCTTGACTATCTTGGCCATGAGCTACCGGGAATGATTGACGGGGCGCTCAATAATCCAGAACTTGTCGGCGACGGACTGGCTGAACGGCTGGCAGAAGGCGGGATTTTACCTATGTACGGGATGCCATCACGTACCCGGTTGCTTTACCACCAATTATGGGGACAAAAATCGTTTACCATAGACCGTGATCTAGATCTGGCAATCACTGAATTTTCTCCAGGAGCACAAAAAACAAAGGATAAATCAATCTATACAGCCATTGGATTTACGTCTCCTCTTCTTAATACAGGAAGAGGGTGGATGCCTGCATCAAATGATCCTTTGCCTGTACGCAAATGGATGGTACGCTGCCTGGAATGCGGTCACCTAGAAATAAGCAACCAGCAACAATCTATAACTGAATGTAATAATTGTGGAGAGCAAGAAGGACAGTATTTCAAGAGTTACTGGGCTGCAGTGCCACTCGCTTTCAGGACAGATTTATCGAAAGGTAAAGATGCGAAGGAGGGGGAAGATGTTTTTCATGGGATACCAACATCTATAGCAGAGACATCTGATGTGAATTACTCCCAGGTCACAGGCTCTAACTGCGAAAATAGTTTTTCTTCAGACTGCCGCGTATGGCGCGTCAACGATAATTCTGGAAAACTTTTCGAGGGCGCT
The DNA here is from genome assembly GCA_965370905.1 of uncultured bacterium. Classification (GTDB taxonomy): domain Bacteria; phylum Electryoneota; class B3-LCP; order B3-LCP; family B3-LCP; genus JALGVT01. Next base: position 5,927 of record CBDUWK010000107.1, read on the forward strand.
CTTGTCACAACGAAGGGGTACCAGAAAGACGGTAAGTTAAAGGGATGGCCGGTTCTTGATAATCAGTGGATATCATCAGATTATATCACTACTGTTAGTACTGATCAAGGAGAATTACAACGGATTGCCATTGCTGCAAGTAAGACGACCGATGTTTTAAGATTCAGACCATCCTCCGTCCCACAGGGTTTAAACCTTGATCCAGTCCGTTCTAAAGGTGGTGTTAAATCAGCTATTTACTCCGCTGCCTTCCTTTTAAGAAGTACAATTGCAGACGAACTGGATATTGACCCAGAAGAAATTGAAATTTGTAACTTCCAGCGTTCAGAATTAAACGGTATGTATGTAGCTGATATAGCATTAAGCGACCGTCTTGCTAACGGAGCAGGTTTTGTACGGTGGGCAGCTGGTGAATGGGGACAGGTGTTAAGAGGGATACTTTCACCGGATCCGGGTTCATTCCCAGAGAAGATTATCTCAGCTTCGCACCGTAGGGACTGTGATTCATCATGTTATGATTGCCTCAAAGTATACCGGAACATGACTTATCACGGTCTTCTTGATTGGCGTCTCGGACTGGCTTATCTCCGTATACTTCAGGATTCACATAACATATGCGGGCTTGACGGTCAGTTTACAACACCCGAATTAGACGGCTGGCTGGATCTCGCCACATCAGAATCCAATAAATTCGCATCGCAGTTTAACTACCAGCCAAAAATATGGGGCTGTCTGCCTGGCTTTGAAACTGGAAGCAGTAGGGTTCTTATAGTTCATCCTTTATGGGATACGGAGAATCCACGCGGAATTCTTGCAGAAGCTGTTGCACTTGCTGGCACACCAGTTCAATACATAGATACTTTCAATTTAATGCGCAGGCCAGGGTGGTGTCATATGGAACTTGCAAGGGGGAACATCCATAACTCATGGTAAGCTCCCGGCTATGCTGCCTATTGAACCTCTTGAGCGGATATCTCCAAGCTTATTTCCGGTATTCAAGAAATGTAAGTTAAAAGCAATATGGACATCCAGCCGGATACCTGCATTACTGCCTGTACCGCCATCCGCCCGTCTTGGGACTGTAATTCACACAATTCTCGAAAAGGCAGGCAAGGGAGGGATCAAGAGCGGTGAGAGTTTTAATTTAGCCTGGATTGATTATGTACGGCAAGAAGAAACTAAAATGAACAGCTTCTGGACAGAGAAACATCTTGTTCCTCTTGAAAAATCAGCACATGACTATGAAGTAAAAAAGCAGCAATGCCTGCTGATTGTACAGCATATGGCTTCCGTAACCCCATTCCAGCGGGTTAAATGTAGCCAAT
>CBDUWK010000108.1:0-7198 GCA_965370905.1 uncultured bacterium
GCGTAATCCGTGAAATCCGTGGTTCAGACAATTACCCTTTTTCTCCACCATCCGCAACTATTTGCACTTGACTCTCCCTGGAAACCATCGTATATTGGCTTATCCATTCAAAGGAGACTATAATGAAAACGACCTTAGCGTTATTTATTTGTCTGCTTTCAGTAGCAACTGCCTTCGCCCAACCCGATACCCTCTGGACCCGAACCTTTGGCGGAAGCGAATCTGATGTTGGTCGTAGCGTTCAGCAGACCATAGACGGTGGCTTCATCATCGCAGGAGGTACAAGCTCATTCGGCGCGGGTGAAGATGATGTCTATTTGATCAAGACGGACGGCAGTGGTAATGAGCAGTGGGAACAAACTTACGGCGGAAGCGATAATGATTGGGGTTACAGCGTTCAACAAACCAGCGATGGTGGCTATATCATTGCAGGAAAGACGGCTTCCTACGGCGCAGGTAGTAATGATTTTTATTTGGTCAAGACGGATGTGAACGGAAATGAATCATGGACACAGACCTTCGGCGGAAGCGATAGTGATGGTGGCTACTGCGTTCAGCAGACCGTAGATGGGGGATACATCATTGTAGGAAATACAGGTTCCTTTGGTAGTGGTTCGGGTGACGTCTATCTGATCAAGACAGACAGTAGCGGTTATGAACAGTGGAGCCAGACCTTCGGAGGAAGTAATGTTGATCACGCCTACAGCGTACAGCAAACAACAGACGGGGGCTACATCGTTACAGGATATACATATTCCTTTGGTAGTGCTTCGGTTAACGTTTATTTGATCAAAACGGATAGCAGCGGTTATGAACAGTGGAGCCAGACCTTAGGAGGAAACTGTGATGATCTTAGCCACAACGTTCAGCAGACCAGAGACGGTGGCTACATTATCGTAGGTAGGACACTCTCTTACGGCGCAAGTGAAGAAGACATCTATTTGATCAAGACGGATGGCATTGGTAACGAGCAATGGTACCAGACCTTCGGTGGGGAATATGCAGAAGAAGGCTACAGTGTCCAGCAAACCAGCGATGGGGGCTATATTATCACAGGATGGACCTCCTCCTTTGGTCCGGGTTATGCTGCAGTCTATTTGATCAAGACGGACGGTAGCGGTAACGTGCAGTGGAACCAGACCTTCGGTGGTGGTATTTATAATATCGGCTACAGTGTTCAGCAGACCGCGGACGGGGGCTACATTATCGCGGGGCGTACAAGTTTCTGGGGCGCAAGTGGAGACGTCTACTTGATTCGCCTCGCCCCTGATTCAACCGGCGTCATCGATTTGGATTTACCGCAGCCGATAACTTATTCCCTGTTACCCGCATACCCCAACCCTTTCAATCCCTCTACCCTGATCCGCTTCCAGATACCTGTCGCAGGAAACGTCCAAATCCAGGTGTTTGACATCCAGGGCAACGTTGTCGCCACCTTGACCGACGGCTGGCAAATCCCCGGATCGTACCAGCTCCCCTTCGATGCTTCCCACCTCTCTTCCGGCATCTACCTGACTCGCTTCACCGCCGGAGATTTCACCCAGACACAGAAGCTGGTGCTAATCAAATAATCTGCGAAATCCGCGTAATCCGTGTAATCCGCGGTTCAGACAATAACTCATACGCAACTATTTGCACTTGACTCTCCCCCAAAACCATCGTATATTGCAACTATCCAATCATGGAGCCAATCATGAAAACCACATTAACGTTATTCGTATGCATGCTTTCCACTCTGACCGCCCTCGCCCAACCCGAAGTCCTCTGGACTCAAATCTACGGTGAGATGTGGAATGATGAATTTGGCTATTGCGTTCAGCAGACCAGCGATGGCGGGTATATCATCGTGGGAAAGACCTTCGGCCCGGATGTCTGGCTAATCAAGACAGATACATTAGGAGACACCTTATGGACAAGAACCTTCGGAAGCGGATATAATATCGGCTACAGCGTTCAGCAGACCCGCGACGGAGGGTACATCATCGCGGGAAGTACCTATTCTTTAGCCACTGCTGATGATGATGTTTATTTAATCAAGATCGACGCTTCAGGTAGCGAGCGATGGAGTCAAACCTTCAGCGGAGACTTAGATGATCGTGGCTACAGCGTTCAGCAGACCAACGACGGCGGGTACATTGTGGCTGGATATACCGAATCTTATGGCGCTGGTTATTCTGATGTTTGGCTCATTCGTCTCGCTGCAAATCCCACTGGGATTACCGAATCAGATCTACCGCAGCCAATAACTTATTCGCTACTTCCCGCATACCCTAATCCCTTTAATCCTTCTACCCTGATCCGCTTCCAGATGCCCGTTGCGGGAGACGTCCAGATTCAGGTCTATGACATCCAGGGCAACCTCGTCACCACCCTAACCGACAGCTGGTAAGCACCCGGATCGTACCAGATCCCCTTCAACGCTAACCATCTCTCCTCCGGCATCTACCTCGCCCGCCTCAACGCCGGTGATTTCACCCGGACGCAGAAGTTAGTCCTGTTGAAATAGTACCCATACCAGATTCTCAAAGGCGGACTTGCAAATCACATAAGTCCGCCTTATTTTTTGGAAGATTCAATCCCACAATAGGTCATGTTGAAGAAACTCTTAACCTGGAAGACAGTAACCGGGCTGCTGGTCTGGAGTAAATCCATCACCGTTCCCGGATTCGACGGCATGCCCCTCTACGATGTAGCGCGCTTTTTCGTGAAGGGAATCCAGCGAGACGCCTTAAATGAGAAAGCCGCCGCAGTTGCATTCAACTTTTTCATAGCTATATTTCCCTGCATCCTCTTCTTCTTCACCCTCCTCTCCTATATTCCAGTGGAAAACTTTCAGGTGGTGCTGCTGTCAACCGTAAAAGGGATCATGCCTGAGAAGACCTACGAGGTCATGATTACAACCATCGAGGATATCGTCGAACGCCAGCGGGGTGGACTGCTCTCTTTCAGTTTTCTGATGGTGCTCTACTTTACCACGAGGGGCATTAAATCGCTAATTCAAGCCTTCAATAACAGTTATTACATCACCGAAACCCGTAAGTGGTACGCACAGCGTCTGATCGCCCTGCTTTTACTGCTCATAATCAGCGCCTTGATGATCATCGCAACCACTCTGGTGATTGGCAGCCAGATAGTGTTGGCGTACCTCGAGAGAAATGAAATATTTCGCAATCAACTCATTTATCTGCTCTTCGGATTCGGAGAATGGTTGATCGTATTGGCTCTCTATTATTTCGGAATTTCTTTCCTCTATTACTTCGCGCCCGCCCAAAAGACTCATTTCCGCTTCTTCTCGGCAGGATCGACTCTGGCAACTTTCCTGTCCCTGGCGATCTCCTACGGCTTTAATGTATACATCAACAATTTCGCTGAATACAATCTCTTATACGGCTCCATTGGGACCCTGATACTCACTCTCCTGTGGATCTATTTCCACGCTCTGGTACTCCTTGTCGGCTTCGAACTGAACGTCAGCATCCACACCGCCAAGCAGAAGAATTCTACAGCTTAGTCTCTAAGTGCCTTAACCAACACTGCATAAACATTACTAATGAAATAACAAATAAAATGTAGGGGCAAGCCTCTGTGCCTGCCCATCCTACTCTGTCCTCATATTTCATCCCGCCTTCTCACTCAATATCCTTGCATCCTTTCTCCAAATTCCCTAAATTACCATCATGATGCGCATACTGTCGAACCTATTCCTTCTTTATTTTCTATTTTCTATATCCGTTTCGGCTGACGAAATCGTCCTCAGCGACGACTTTGAAAGTGGTTTGAGCCTCTGGCAGACCAATGCCTGGGGATTGACCGAATCCTTAAGCGTTTCTCCTACCCATTCCTTCAGCGAAAGCCCCACGGGCAATTATCCAGCCGATACTGTCCTCATCGCCGTTACCAGCTCCGGAGTTGACCTGACCGGTTTTCTGGGCGCTCGCCTCGAATTCTGGGCGTCCTATGATATTGAACCTTCCTTTGATTTCTGCGACGTCGACGTCACCAGGGAGGGCATACCTTGGGTGAATCTTGGTTCGCTGACGGGTTCTTATCCTTTCTGGCAATTACAATCTTTCGACGTTAGTGGCTTCGCCGGTCAACCTGATGTCCGCTTTCGCTTTCGGTTCTATTCTGACCAGTTGTATACGTACGATGGTTTGTATATAGACGATTTCACAGTCATCGGTGAAGATGAAGACACTTCCGGCCCCTTCATTATTCACATTCCCCCTGACGGTTACGAGGGCTCTGCTGATGATGTTACCGTCTTAGCGGTTCTGTTGGATCCCTCCGGTATTTCTGAGAACCACCTTTTCTATCGTCTCGATGGATGTCCCTTCCAGGAAGCTTCCCTGCTCTCCCAGGTGGGGGAGAGGTATTATTATGTGATCCCTGCCCAGGATGCCGGAACCTTAGTCGAATACTACTTTGAGGCCGCCGATGCTTCAGTTCAATTGTATGCAACCATCAGCGATACCTTCGCCTATCTTTCCGGAGAAATGCTGATCTACGATGACGGTCTATCTGAAATGATCCTGCAGGTTGTTCCCGGCGACCTGGCTGCAGTCCGCTTTACCAGGCAGAATACCGGCTATATTGCCAGTGCAGTTTTACGATTTTACACCGATTTCCTGAACCCCCTGGACTCCATCCGTGTCTCCATCTGGGATGACTACCTGGGAATCCCCGGAACGCTCATCGCCGGTCCTTTCGATGCCTATCCTTTTAATACCGCTCAAGAACCTGAAGCCTGGACCTGGATAGATCTGCGGCCCGCCTTGCAACTCGCGCCCGCCGACTTCCACATCGTCTGTGAAGTTGCCACAACCGGTTCCGTGGACCACATGGCGCTACCCTATGACTCGCCACCTGTTCACTATAGATCAAGCGTTAATTTCGGTGCAGGTTTCGAGCAGGTAAACTATGGCGATTTTCACATTCGCGCCGTCGTTGGCGATATCGATCCGGATGAATTACTTCCCCCGACAGACTTGTCCGGATCAAGCCAGGGCGATCTGCTCCTTCTCACCTGGTCTCCTCCTGAGGCTACTGATGATATGCTCCGCTATGAGATCGAACGTCAGGGAGAGATTATCGGACAGACTATCTACCAGGAGACAGAATTCACAGACACCTTGACAACACTTCCACCAGGATTATTTACCTACCGCGTGAGAACAATCTACAGCACAGGCGCCAGTCCCTTCTGCGATCCCTGGGATTTCCTGTGGGATTCCACCGGAGTGGAAAACGAAATTGGATCCAACTTGCCCCAAAGAGCCGAATTTTCCGCTTTCCCGGTGCCTACCAATGGAAATCTTACAGTATCGATAACCGGTACTTCCGTATTCGGGAATGTTTCGATATTCATCTTCGATCTGCTGGGGAGAGAGGTCTGGAGATGGGATGTACAAAAAAAATCGGCGGTCAGCGTTTACAATCTGTCGCTGCCGCCGCATCTTGCTGCGGGTGTATATATTCTGGAAAGCCGTAACGACGATTTAATCCAGGCACGCCGCAAGATAGTTTATTTGCCTTGATCGATCAAATCCATCCAGGGACGCTTGCGGCGAGTTAGATCTCTATCTGTACTCCATATTGTTTAAGCAGCCCCTTTAATTCTTCCAGGGGGATGTCCACCTCGAAGGGACCGGATTCAACCTGGCTTACGTTCATAATGGCAAAACCTGTCATCTGTCCCAGGCTGTCCACTTTCAGCATGACGTTCTGTGATGATGTCGGCAGGAATTCTCCCGTCCCCTGCGAAAACATGATCTCTAAATAATCTCCTTCGGGATCGTACCAGATCTTCAGTTTGTCCATTTGGATGGCTCCCAGCTAATATCCTTCCCGAAAAACGCCGTCACTACCAACATGTCGTATCCTCGCACCTTTACCACCACATGAAAGTTTTGTTGCCCGACAGCAGTGCGTGTGTAGATACGATAAAAAAGGCGCAACTCAGGATGATGAAACGTTTCTTCAACTTTGTCGGGCCGGCAGAGCGTATCGCGTATAGCTTCCCTCCACAGCTCGGGATCGTCTGCCTGAGCTATGTGATTCTGTCTCTCTTCGGTTAGCCTCACTGCGCGATCTTGAAAATCCATCAAAACGGTCATAAGCTTTCCCTTTCTTTAGCCTCGAACGATTCTGATTGTAGAATTTCCTACCGGGAAAACTAAGCAATTACAAGTTTAATAGTTGCGATCTGCATCACATTTTTGTATTTTGAAACAATTTTATAGGTAATTATCCAGTAATCGATGGAGTCATTTTAAGTGACTAATACCGTTCGAGGCGCCCAACCATATATTTCCAAACCACGTATTTATACCTGAATTTAAAAATAGCGCAGGGGTTTGATCCCTTTAAAAAAACGTTCTAACCGCAAGGAACCACATGGAGAAAGTAACACGCAAAATCATCGAAATCGAAGAATCACTCTGTGACGGATGCGCCAACTGCATCCCCGGCTGCCCGGAACAAGCCATCGAGATTGTAGAAACTGAAGACGGTCCCAAAGCCCGCCTGGTGAAAGATCTTTACTGCGATGGTCTGGGAGCCTGCATCGGAACCTGTCCTACCGACGCCCTGAAGATCGTGGAGAGGGAAGTTGAAGCTTACGATGAAGAAGCCACCATCGCCCGCATCCAGGACGTTGCTCCCGAGATGATGGATGAACACCTGCAGCATATGAAGGAACATGCTGATGATCTGCCCGATCATCATACCCATCCCTCACCGCCGGGAATTACCGGCTGTCCCTCCGCGCGCACCATGCAGTGGTCGGATACCGGTCAAAGATCGCAAAAGACCGACGTCGGGACTCACGTCCCCTCCCAACTGCGTCAGTGGCCTATTCAACTGCACCTCGTGCCGCCTGTCGCACCATATTTCCGAGATGCCAATCTGGCTATCATCGCAGATTGCGTGCCCTTCACGTATGCAAATTTCCACAACAACTTCCTGAATGATAAAGCCATAGCCATCGGATGCCCCAAACTTGATGATACCTCTCCCTACATAGATAAAATCGCCCAGATAATCCAGATCGGCAAACCCAGGAGCATCGAGGTTGTGGTGATGGAAGTCCCCTGCTGTTCCGGCCTGATCCATATTGTCCACCAAGCCATGCAGAAAGCCGGTAAGGAAGTACCACTTACTGAAACCGTCAACGGCGTGCAAGGGGAAGTTAAGTAGC
>CBDUWK010000109.1:0-7182 GCA_965370905.1 uncultured bacterium
TGAACCACCGTGCTTCAGCTCCTCAACATGCTCCAGAGCCACACGATAGCGCCTCTCATGAAAGATACTCTCGCGAGGTATGGGTTCTCCGGGAAGGATGTGTTTTAGTTCATTCATACTTTATTGATTATCATTTTCACTACTCTCTCCCCCGATCTTACCGCTGCCTCCACCGTCGGCGGCAGCTCCCGGTCCAGCCAGTCACCTGCCAGAAAGAGATTCGGGATCGGAGTTTTCTGCTGCAGTTTTTCTCCCCACAATTCCCGCGGCCGCAACGGAGTCGCTCGCTTCTCCTGGATCAGTTTGTAAGCCTTCCACACGACAGCCCGCAACTGCGGGAAAGCTTCAGTCATCCTTGCCAATACCTGTTCGATCTCCTCCGCTGCTCGGCTGATGCCCTTATTCCCTAAGAGCAAACAGATAGGCGCCCGTTTGTCTCCCCATATGCACCCAAAATCGAAAACCCAGTCCGCCGGTCCGCCCGGAGTGCAGGTATATGCATCCAGCAACGGTCGCTCCTCCGCCCATAGGTAGAGCGAACTGATCGGGTTTGCCTCCCATTCGTCTAATTTGAGCAGGTCTGATAGTGATTCAGTCTCAGGGATGACTTCTAACCACTTCTGCAAAGCCCAGGGAGGAAGCGCAGCTATGGCCACGTCGCACTTCAGTTCTCCCCCATGCTGCAGTTTTACGCTTCTGATTTGCCCGTTCTCTATATCTGCCTTAACTGCAGTCGTGTTCAATCTCAAATCAATACCACTTTGCCTTAGGATGCCCTCCATTTTCCTTCCGAAAATACTGCCCAGTGGTTCTCTGGCGTAACCCAACCGCCCCCCTGAAAAGCCTTTGCAGAGACCTTCACTGAAAACCATTCTGAGAGCGGTAACCGGGAGTTGATTCGCCTCGGCATTCAGCGCCGCGCTCAGCAACGGCTCCCAGAAAATTCTCCTCTCCTCATCCTGCGAATTTGCCTGCAGCCACTCAGCAATTGACTGCAATACTTTCACCTCGCCGGACAGCAATTTCTTTACCGAATGTATGGTTCGAAACCTGGCTTGCCACGAAAGCAATCGAAAGGACGCCATCCCCGCAGCCAGATTCAACGGTGCAGGCAGGGGCCATTCTCGCAGGTTCCCCCGAGTTCCATCCTGCAGCGCAAATGGAATCGTTCCCGGCCAGGGGAATTCGAAACTGCCGGCAAGTTCCATTTCCTCTAAAAGACGCCTGGTGTGAGAGTACTTGTCCAGAAATAGATGTGGTCCGTTATCAAATGTGGATGGCATCTCCCGGCTGTAGTGACTGTAGAGTCTGCCTCCCACCTGTGGACGTGCTTCGATTAGCGTGACTTCAACACCTTCCTGCTTCAATCTCCATGCCGCAGTTATCCCGGCTATGCCACCACCGATTACGATCACTCGCAAGATGCTCACAGATTCATTTTAGATGAGAAATTAACAACAATATACTGGCAAATGTTTAAACAATCAAGCCATAAAAGCAATTCTATACTAATTCCCTGCTGATAAAAGCGTATTTCGCAACATCCATCAGAAATTCACCTCCCTTTTTAACCTAGGTGTGTATCCATGTGAAAATTCCGCGAAAAAAGTTAAGCGAAGCACAGTCCCTTGGAAAGGACTTGATTTTTCCCAAAGTTTTCCGTAAATTACGCGCGATTAAACCAATGTAATTGACCGCACGGAGGCAAAATGAAACTGAAAAGTCATATCGATGGCGACGTCCTGGTATTAGTAGTTAAGGGAAAAGTAATGGGCGGGCCGGACGCCGCAGTCTTCAAGGATGCCATCAAGTCCGAAATCTCTAATGGCAAAAAAAAGTTCATCTTCGATTTGGGTGGAGTTGATTGGATGAATTCATCCGGTTTGGGCATATTGATAGGCGGATTGACTACCATCAAAAATGCCGAAGGTGAATTGAAGCTGGCGAATGTAACCGACAAAATTCAGAGTCTCTTTATGATTACCAAACTCGTTACCATCTTCGACTCCCATGAAACCGTACAAGATGCCTTAAATAGCTTCAGCTAAATCTTTTGACCGAAATCGAAACAGAAAACCCCGGAACTGAGGCATCCCAGCGCCATTCCGGTAGAGCCTGGATAGAGAGAAAGGCATTCAAGGAGTTAACCACTACTCTTGCTGCCTTGCGCCAGGAAATCAAGGCTCTACCTTCTGATCGGTTGTCCGCAGAAAAGCTGGATGGCTTAGAAGAGCAACTCCAAAGGTATGAACATCTGCTTCAAAATATCGAAGAGTTGCAGCGAACGCGCTTGGAGATCCATCTAATCACCCAAATTGCCCTCTCTCTCGCCAACACCCTGGATCGGGATGAGGTGCTGAAACTGATAGTGCAGTCTTTGAAGCAGGTGGTTGATTATGACGCCGCAGCTATATTTGTTATCAGCAGAGATGGACAGACCTTGGAGAGCGAATATACCATCGGATATAAAGCTCATAACGCCGACCGAATTCGGCAGAAATTAGGGAGCGGAATAATCGGTTGGTCGATGGAACGTATGATACCGATAGCGGTTGCTGACGTTGCCCGTGATCCGCGTTACATCGACGCCCGGCGAAGGACGCGCTCAGAACTGGTTGTTCCTATGTTCACTGACGGAAAGGTTATAGGCTGCTTAAACCTGGAAAGTGATCGAGTTGGCGCTTACTCTGAGCAGGATTTTGGACATCTTACCACCTTCGCTTCGCATGCCGCGGTGGCCATCGAACGTGCCAGACTCCACCACGAAATCCTCCAGAAACAGAAGATAGAAGAGGAGCTCGCGCTGGCACGAAGGATGCAAAGAGATCTCCTTCCGGATAGTGACCCTGAATATGAGCGGTTCGATATCGCAGGTATAAACGTCCCCTCGGAAGCTGTGGGTGGGGACTATTTCGACTATATAACCCTCACCGACAAAGACCTCGGTATCGTAGTGAGCGACGTAGCCGGGAAGGGGATTCCCGCAGCCTTCGTCATGGCTTCGCTGCGAGCCGCGTTGCGCATCGAAGCGCTAAGCCGTTACGCGATCTCTTCCGTTCTTTGCAAGGTGAATGATTTTTTGCATGAATTCACGGACCCGGAAACCTTCGTTACCGCTTTTTATAGTGTTCTGGACGTCCAGACAGGAATATTGACTTATGCTAACGCAGGGCATAACCCACCTATATTACTGCGGGTTGATGGCAAAATCGAGCTGCTCTCCGAAGGAGGAATGCTTCTGGGCGCCTTCCCCAACGCACTCTATCACGAACACCGGGTAAATATCAATGCTGGCGATATTCTGGTTTTATATACCGACGGCGCCACCGAAGCAGAAGATAGCACCGGCGAACAATTTGGCGTGGAAGGAGTTATCGAGGTGGTACGCAGCGCTGCTTCGAATGGTTCGCGTGATATCATCAGCCAGCTACTCGATAAAATCCACAGTCATACTAAAACGGCAGAACTACAGGACGATATTACCTTGATGGTGATTAAATGCCGTTGAAAAAACTCGGCGAACTGAAAATTCCCAGCAGCCAGGACTACCTGGCAGAAGTGGATGTCTTTACCGAAAAGCAGATTAGAAGAACTACCTTCCCCGCAGATAGCCTCGACGATATCGCTATTGCCGTCTCCGAAGCTGTGAACAATGCCATCATGCACGGAAACAGACTCGATACGAATAAATCTGTGCTGATACGGCTCTACATCTGTACAGGTTACCTGCGCATCGTCGTGCAGGATGAAGGCGGAGGATTTTCACCCCGGAAAGTGCCTGACCCTCGACTCGATAAAAACCTTCTCAAAGCCTCCGGGCGCGGTTTGTTGATTATGCACCATTTAATGGATAAAATTTCTTTCAAGGAAGTTAAATCGGGAATGCAGATTATCATGGATAAATGTTGTCCGGGAGGATGTCATCTTGTCTCCTAAAAAGAATGAAACCCCGAAAATCGCTATATACCCCGGGTCTTTTGATCCCATCACCTACGGCCATATCGACATCATCGAACGAGCCTCTGCTCTCTTCGATAAGGTGGTAGTTGCCCTGGCGGCTAATCCCCGCAAAGAGACGCTCTTTACCATAGCAGAGCGCCGCCAAATGATCAGCGACGCCGTGATAAACCTCTCCAATATCGAAGTCAGCGAAGCCGAAGGATTGATGGTGGAATTCGCTCGCCGGCAGGATGCCATCGCTCTCATTCGCGGTTTGAGAGCTATCTCAGATTTTGAATATGAATTTCAGATGGCGTTGATGAACCGAAAGTTAGCCCCCAGGGTCATCACCGTCTTCCTGATGCCGCACGATAATTATACTTACCTCAACTCCTCCATAGTACGAGAAGTAGCTGGCTTCGGCGGTGATATTTCCCAGTTCGTGCCGCCAGGTGTAGCGCGCCGCTTGCAAGAAAAATTCTTAAGCAGGAAAGATGATTAGGTTCCTTAACGTCTCGCTGGAATATAGCCCCGGCAGAGGGATACACGGAATCACATTTGCTATCGAACGTGGCGAATTTGTGCTTTTGGCCGGCCCTACCGGTGCCGGAAAAACAACTATACTGAGATCGATATATCACGAGCTCGTGCCCGATTCGGGACAGATTTTAATCGAAGGGCAGTTCCAGCGCTTCAACAAAAAACGTGATCTGGCAGCCCTGAGGCATCAAATGGGTATAGTTTTTCCCGAAGCCCGTCTGTTGCACGATAGGAATATTTTCGACAACCTCGCCCTGCCTCTTTTTATCGCTGGTGAATCACGCAAACTTATCAACTTGCGAGTCAACAGGCTACTCTTTCGCTTCGGGCTCAAAGATCAGGCGCAGGCCTATCCGCAGCAGTTATCTTCAGGAGAACAGAAAAAAGCAGCCATCGTTCGCGCTTTGGTAGTCCGTCCCTTCATATTGCTGGCTGACGAACCGCTGGCCAATGTTGATAGTGATGCCAGCGCTGACATTCTGGAACATCTGGCACAGATAAACGCCGAGGGGATGACTGTTCTGGCGGCAACGCACTTCCCTGAACCTTACCGCGGCATGGCTAATAGAATCTTAAACGTGCAGGATGGGAGATTGATGACGTGAGGATGAAGATAAATTTTATCCTCCGCGAGAGCTCGCATGGGTTGCGGCGAGGCGTCTTCCATTCGTTTGTAACTGTCTCTGCAACCGTCATAGCCTTGACCGTTTCTGCTATTTTTGTATATGGTCTGCATAACCTCCAAAGGGCCACTGAAGGACTCCTCGGAACACTGCAGATGCAAGCTTTCATCTCACTTACCGTTCCCGAGGACCAGCACCCGCGACTGCAGCAAGAATTGCAGCAAATAGACCAAAGATGGGATATACTTTACGTCTCACGCGCCGATGCTGCCGCCGAATTTACCCGTGAATTCGATCCGGAAATCTTCAATGTCCTGAAGGTGAACCCACTGCCTGCTTCTTTCCGGATAGGTTTGCCCGTCGAAGTTATGCACCCTGATTCGGCGGGGCAAATAGTAAACCGTCTGCAATCCATAGAGGGAATTGAAGACGTTATCTACGATAAGGGATTATTGGATCTAATCCATTCCGGAATGCGAAAACTGACTCTTTGGGGTTTACTGGTAACGGGTTTGACACTGTTCATCGCGGTGGGGATTACCTTTAATGCCATAAGGTTGAAAATCCATTCCCAGCAGGATGCCATGAACCTGATGTCGCTCCTCGGCGCCACCCCCGCGACTCTTTATGCAGTCTATTGGATCCAGGGAGCTATCTTGGGTATCTTAGGAGGATGTTTAAGCGCTGGTATAATCCTGGCAATAAGGTCTATCTTGAGAATGCGCATCGCGGGTACGATAGACATCGTAGCCCCACATACATATTTTCTAATTGTTGCCGGAGGCATTTTAGGAATATTAGGCGGCCTCTTGGCAGTGAAAAAATACCTCAAAGTATGACCTTCTGCGGGAACTCGTTGCCGGTAAAATACATTCAAGTTAATAAGATAGAATGCTAATTTAGTGGGAACAGCCATGCTCACGAATATCTCCATAAAGAACTTCAAGAAGTTCGAGCAAATCGATTTTGAATTAGGAAAGACAATTGTCTTAATAGGTCCTAATAATTCGGGAAAAACTGCTGCTTTACAAGCGTTAGCCTTGTGGGATATTGGTCTGAAGCAATGGATTTTAAAACGTACGGGGAAAACTACTGCTGTTGAACGTCCCGGAGTCACAATTAATCGTAGGGATTTAGTTTCTATTCCAGTCCCTGATACAAAGCATATCTGGCGAGATTTGCACGTTCGCAATATCACCAGGGATAATGTGGGGCAGAAGACTGAAAATATCCGAATCGATATAGTTGTATCCGGGGTTACAGAAGGAAAAAGTTGGAAATGTGGTTTGGAATTCGATTATGCGAACGACGAATCTTTTTATTGTAGGCCTTTAAGAACGACTGATGAAAAACCGCCTGAAAGAATGCCTATACCTTCCGAAGCTTCGAATGTAAACGTAGAATTCCTACAACCAATGTCTGGTCTTGCAGATAAGGAATATGAGAAAAGTCCGGGTGAAATCAGGGTATTATTAGGTAGTGGACAGACAGCTGAGGTTATAAGAAACTTATGCTATCATCTTTATTTAAAATCCGAAGAACTATGGAATGAATTAGTTAAGCATCTTGGTAATTTATTTGGTGTAGAATTGTTGGCTCCTAAATTCTACCCTGAAAATGGCGAAATTGTTATGGCCTATAAAGAGCATGGTAAATTTAAATTGGATCTGACTTCATCTGGAAGGGGGTTCCAACAAACTCTATTACTATTGACACATTTATATGCAAATCCGGGCTCTGTTCTCTTGTTGGATGAGCCCGACGCTCATTTGGAGATTCTTAGACAACGGCAAACCTATCAGCTTTTAACTGAGGTTGCTTATAAAAGTGATTCTCAAATAATTATTGCTAGCCATTCGGAAGTAGTATTAAGAGAAGCGGCTGAAAGAGATATTGTTATTTCTTGTGTTGGGAAACCACATCGAATAAATGATCGTGGAACTCAGGTACTGAAAGCACTTAAAGAAATCGAGTTTGACCAATACTACCAAGCCGAACAAAAAGGATGGATTCTTTATCTGGAAGGTTCGACTGATCTTGCAATCCTTCAAGCTTTTGCGCTGACCTTAGAGCATTCGGC
>CBDUWK010000110.1:0-7129 GCA_965370905.1 uncultured bacterium
ACGTGGGTTGGGAGGGTGAAAGTCGTCATCAGGACGATGATATCTGCGGTTTTCAAAGGTGGTATTATTACGACAGAATACTTTCTGATGGATCCATCGTTCCAGATTCTCTGATCATCAATACCGCCTGGATAGCGGACAACGACGGCCGCCCGGTGGAGGTGGAATCGGGCTCTGATTTTACCTGCCCGGCGGTGACCGGTGTGCGCGTGGTTCGCGCTCCCAATCCGCGCCTGCGAACTTCATTCAACTGGTGGATTCGCAACGATAATCCCAACCTGGATTACGGGCCAGCCTGGGCGGATGACGGCGCTGAAGGGGACTGGACGAGTACCTGGGGAACTCCAGTAGGTGATACTCGCAAGTACTTTGTGCTCTCAAACGGAGAATTCGATTTCGATCAGGTTTACGTCAACGATCCAGATTGGATCATCGCACACCCGCAAGAGATACGCGACCAGGAAAATCCTGATATCATTTTAGAGACTCATAATTGGAAGATTGAATCCAACGCCGACCTGGCGACAGATCTGGCCAACGGGTTCGATACACGATATATGATTTCCTGGGGCCCTCTGGGCATATACGATCACACGGATGAGGAGGGCAATGACATTTACAGATTAAATCCCGGTGAAGAATTTCATATGACGGTGGCATATATTGCGGGCGCGGCTTTTCATAGGATTACGGATCCACAAAACGATCCGGATAACATCGATCCATCACTGTTCAACTTCGCCAATCTGCGCTATAACTCCGCCTGGGCGGCGAAGGTATATGATAACGAAATGATCGACACAAACGGCGATGGCTGGTACGGCGAAGACGTGGGTACAGATGGTCTTTACGCGCCGAACGTGGGAGATCCGGTTTATTATTTCGGTGTGTATCAGGGTGACTACGAAGGCCCAGACCCTGATGGCACTGAACGCAATGGTAAAATGGATGAGGGAGAAGACGAGAGGTGGAGGCCGGAATTCGTATATGACGAACGTTACGGAGAGCTGAATATAGGATATACGCGCTTCAACAACGTCCTCGACCCAGGCGACGGAGTGCCGGATTTTAAAGGCCCGCCGCCACCGCCAATACCGGAAATGACTTATAGTCTCTCAGAAAGCGAAGTTATCCTGCGCTGGAAGAACAACGCTGAGGATCCGGGCTACTACGATCCTTTTTCCGGCGCACAGGATTTCGAAGGATACAGGATTTACCTTTCCAATTCCGGGCTGGAGACCGAGTACGACATCCTGGCGGATTTCGATAAAGTGGATTTCGCCTATTTTTCAGCAAGCGATTCTCTGGCCACTCATCCGGATACCAGGACCGGCGCACCCGCCGATACCGTTATCGACAATCAGCTCCTGTTCCGCCAGCCGGTAGGGCAGAATACTGGATTAGAGAGTATCAGAGAGACGGATTCTACCTACGTATATATTATCCCCAACGCACAGCCCGGATTTCCCCGATATTATGCGGTGTGTTCTTACGATTACGGTGATCCCAGGTCAGGCACTGAGCCTCTCGAAACCGCTCGCAACGCGAATACAGTTTATGCTGCCCCCGCTGGAGATCCGTCCAAGGACGTTGTAGTAGTGCCCAATCCATACCGAGCCTACGCGGATTACACTCAGACTTATTCGGGAGGATTGTCATGGGAGAACCAGAACGATGGCACACCGCAGTTCTTCCCGCAGACGGATAGGCGGATCGATTTTGTAAACTTACCCCCTGAATGTCTGATACGCATTTACACCGTTGCAGGCGATCTGGTGCAGATAGTCCCTCACTCATCAGAAACCGTAAATAATCTCGGAGATCCGAACCTGCAGTGGAACAGCTTAAGTTCGGAGAGTTGGGATCTCAATAACCGCAACGGTCAGCAGGTGGTCAGCGGAATTTACATGTTCAGCGTGGAAGATCTGACTCCCGGCAACAAGGGGAGTATTTCGACGGGGAAATTTGTGATTATTCGGTAGGGTCGGTTCGCAAACTGCCCCTACGTCCCAGCCCAAATTAAGCAAATATCTGCTATGTTAACATACAAATGGCACTTTTTCGATCAATTGTCAATCGAACAGTTATACGAAATTCTCACACTCCGCCAGGACGTCTTTATACTGGAACAGAACTGTGCATATACCGAACTGGATGGATTGGATCTTCATTCCTGGCATCTATCGGGTCGGGATGCGAAGGGAGAGCTGCTCGCTTATTTGCGTCTGACAAAGCCGGGACATAAATACAGGGAACCGGCCATCGGGCGAGTGGTTACCGCCCGTTCGGTGCGGGGAACAGGCATTGGGCGAGAGTTGATGATAATGGGGATCAGTAAAGCTGAAGAATTGTATCCCGGTGAGGGGATTAGACTTTCCGCTCAGGTTTACGCCCAGGGTTTTTACGAATCGTTCGGATTCATTGAAATTGGAGAACCCTATGACGATGAAGGCATTATGCACGTTGAAATGGTCAGAGCGCAGGCGAAGCAAGATTAACTAACCAATACTATGCACCACAAAACTGCAATCACAAGAGTCATCATCTGGGTAAGCTTGGCGCTGCTCTTCAATCTGGGCGTCTGGTATTTTCTGGGCACGGCGAAAGCTCTGGAATTTTTCACCGGTTACCTGATCGAATATTCGCTGTCGGTGGATAACCTGTTCGTCTTCATAATGATCTTTACTTATTTCGGTATTACCGACCGGCAGCAGCATCGAGCCTTGAACTGGGGGATAATCGGGGCAATTTTTTTCAGAATGTTGTTTGTTTTATTCGGGATAACCCTCATTCACCATTTTCACCACATTATTTATTTCTTCGGCGCTCTGCTTATCTGGAGCGCCTACAAGATGGCATTCGCGAAAGGAAAGAAGATCGAACCTGAGAAAATTCCCCTGGTTCGAGGTTTTAAGAAGATCATGCCGGTTACGAATGATTATGTCGGCGACCAATTTTTCAGCAAGACTGCCGCAGGGCTTGCGGCGACGCCGCTTCTGATCGTAGTGTTGGTAGTGGAGAGTTCGGACATCATGTTCGCCATCGACTCCATACCTGCCATACTGGCTATAACTCAGGATCCCTTCATAGTGATTACTTCCAACATTTTCGCCATTTTAGGATTGCGGTCGCTCTATTTCGTATTGGCGAACGTGATGCAGATTTTCAATTACCTTAAACAGGGCGTGGCGCTGATATTAGCATTCGTGGGGGTAAAAATGTTACTCATGGATGTATTTCATATACCGACAACTTACTCTCTGGTGGTAATAGTAGTTATCCTGGCGGGTTCGATAATACTATCGAAGATTACCCGTCATAATAGTCAGGGTAGTGCATCTTAACAGTTTAATATCTATAGATATACAGATTAGCTAGGAGAAATCCAGTGTACAGCAAGATGAAGGAATTCCTCAAGGAGGAGCTCGACGGTATAAGGTCTGCGGGTTTGTACAAGGAGGAACGGGTGATTCAATCGCCTCAGGGAGCGACCATTGAAGTCAAAGGTAAAAAAGTTCTGAATTTCTGCGCCAATAATTACCTGGGGTTATCTTCGCATCCTAAAGTGATAGAGGCGGCACATAAAACTCTGGACGATTGGGGCTTCGGTCTCTCTTCGGTGCGGTTTATATGCGGGACGCAGGAGATACACAAGATATTAGAGCGAAAGATCGCCGATTTCCTGCACATGGAGGATGCTATTCTCTACGCCGCCTGTTTCGACGCCAACGGTGGCATCTTCGAACCTTTTTTGAATCAGGATTGCGCCGTGATTACGGATGCGCTGAACCATGCGTCGATTATAGATGGCATTCGACTGACCAAAGCACAGCGTTTCATCTATCAGCACGCCGAAATGGATGACCTGGAATCTAAATTAAAGGAGGCGGGGTCGGCGAAGTTTCGCATGGTGGCCACAGACGGCGTTTTTTCCATGGATGGCGACATTGCCAAGCTCGGCGAGATCTGCGATCTGGCTGAGAAATACGACGCTCTGGTAATGGTGGACGATTCGCACGCCACTGGCTTTGTGGGGAAAACGGGCAGGGGCACTCCCGAACATTGCGGCGTTGCGGATAGAGTAGATATAGTCACCACTACGTTCGGCAAAGCGATGGGGGGAGCTTCAGGGGGAGCGACCATCGGTCATAAGGAGATGATCGAGTTGCTGCGCCAGCGCAGTCGTCCCTACCTGTTTTCCAATACTCTGGCGCCGGCTGTGGCGGGAGCGACCATCGCGGTGATCGACCTGCTCTCGGAGACGACTGAGTTGCGCGATAAATTAGAAACGAATACAAAATATTTCAGGGAAGGGATGACGAAATTAGGGTATGAAATCAGGGCTGGTATCCATCCCATCGTGCCGATTATGCTCTATGAGGCCAAACCGGCAGTGGAACTGGCTTCCAGGCTGCTCGAGGAAGGCATTTACGTCATCGCTTTTTCATTTCCGGTGGTGCCGAAGGGGCAGGCGAGGATACGAGTACAGATCTCAGCGGCGCACGAACCGGCACACCTCGATCATGCTTTAGAAGCGTTTGGGAAGGTGGGGAAGGAATTGGGGGTGGTATAAGGAGAAAGGTAGCAGGATAAACCCGCCCTCGCGTTTGGGAAGGTGGGAAAGGAATTGGGGGGTGACATAGCTTCTTTGTCGGGGTCAGGGTGGCCGGACCCTTCAGGGTCGGGTTTCAATTAAAAAAGACAAAATATGGTTCCAATGCATTACACAGAGCAGCCTCACGCGCACTACCTCACCTTTTCCTGTTATAAGAGGTTATGGTTGTTCAAGAGCCCTGTTCTGTATAAGAGCTTTATAGACCATCTCTCTAACACCCATCGAAGCATGTATTTCAAGCTGTATGGTTTTGTACTCATGCCTAATCATGCTCATTTACTTATTTTCCCTCAGTCTGAAACTTCAGTATCGTCCATTTTGTCTAAAATAAAAGGACCTTTTGCCTATCAAGCTTTGCGATATTTACGAGATCATCAACCCGATATTCATGACAAGCTAAAAGTTGTCAAAGGTAATAAGACTACCTGGCGATTCTGGCAGGCTGGTGGTGGCTATGATCGTAATATATACAGTGATGAGGTGTTTCGGAGAACGATTGAATATATGCACAACAACCCTGTCAGAAAAGGTTTTGTAGAGAAACCTGAGGATTGGAAATGGTCCAGTGTGCGATATTATCAGACTGGTGTGAGTGATGTTATTGAGATAGATTCACCAGATTGGAGATAGGATTATTTTAATAGAGACCCGACCCTGAAGAGGTCGGGCCACCCCCCGCGGAGGCAAGCCTCCGCGCTACCTGCTGGAAAATGAGGATGTCATCTATAGCGCGAGGACACAGGGTTACCACGAAGTGGTCCCTATGGGAAAATCCCAAGATTTCGTTGACTCCTGGGATTAAAATCCCAGGCCCAGCTTTAAGCGTGAAGTGGCTGAAGCCACTGGTGAGAATAAATAAGATTTGATAGAAAATTGAATTAAGATAAAATCCAATGGAGGAGACATGAACGCTATACGGTTGTCAATTATTATCGCTATATTTTTAGCATTGGTTTGTTGGGCAGGAGAAGAAACACCGAAGGGCGCCGTCAACCAGGAGCTGATAAACAAGATGCAGTCGGCATACGAGCCGGATGCGCAGACGCAGCGGTTGATAGATGCGGTGCTGCACAATCCGGTCAAGGAGATCGCCATCAACAAGTCTGTGATGAAGGATCATAATCCGTACTTTTCGCATGAAATCGAAACCGGAGCGATTACAGATCAGAAATCGACTGGGCGCTGCTGGTTATACGCCGGGTTGAACATTCTGCGTCCTGCAGTCATAGATAAGATCGAGGACGACAGCTTCGAATTTTCGCAGAACTATCTCTTCTTCTGGGATAAGATCGAGAAGGCGAATACGTTCCTGGAAAAAGTGATCGAAAGGCGTAAATTGGATATCCGTGCCGAGGATTTCCAGCGTATCCTGGAAGGTCCGATCCAGGATGGCGGATGGTGGGAATATTACGTGTATCTTGTCAACAAGTACGGGGTAGTTCCTGCCAGCGCCATGCCGGAAACCAGGAGCACGGAAAAATCCGGGATGATGGATCGCAACCTGACTTACCGCTTGCGGGAAAACGCGGCTGAATTACGAGCGATGTCCGAAAAGGGTGCATCCGTAGATAAGCTGCGCGGGAAGAAGGAAGAGTTTCTAATGGAGATCTACCGGCTGCTGACCTACCATCTCAGCACACCGCCTCAGGAATTCACCTTCAGGTATAAATCGTCCATAGATGAAGAGAAGAAGACCGCCGAGCTGGTGAAGGTCATCAACGCGGTGGCAGAAGGAAAACAGACCGATTTTACGAAGACGGAAGCGCTAAAAGAGATGGCAGAGGAGAAAGTCAGCTTATACACCACCTTTACGCCGAAGTCGTTCGCAGAGGAGTACGTGCTAATCGATCTGAACGACTATGTGGTGCTGGGCAACGATCCATCCCGGGAGTTCAACAAGAGATACGTAATCGAAAACGATCGCAACGTGTTTGAGGAGGACTGGGCGGGATTTATCAACGTGACCATAGCAGACATGAAGCAGGCGACCTTGCAGTCGGTGTTGAACGACGATCCGGTTTGGTTCGGGGCTGACGTCGGCAAACAGCGTGACACCAAGAGCGGTGTACTACACGGCGATCTGTTCAAGTATGACGACATCTATGGGGTGGAGAGCAAATTCACCAAGGCTGAGAGGATGCTGTACCAGACCGAAGCTACGAACCATGCCATGGTCTTCTGCGGTGTGGACCTGGTGGATGACAAACCGCTGAAGTGGAAAGTAGAGAACAGCTGGGGGAAAGATGCGGGCGTTGCGGGTTATTTCGCCATGTACGACGGCTGGTTCGACGAATACGTCATCCAGTCAATTGTGCTCAAGAAATACCTGCCCGAAAGAATCCTGAAGGTACTTGAGGAGAAGCCGGAAGTCATAGAGGAGTGGGAATTTATCGCTAAGAACTGGTTGATGAATTAACTTAAAATCAAATATAAGAAAATCAAAAATGAAATAGATGTTATTTTCCTTGACTTCTGTTCCATTATTTTGTACATTTAGTTTCATGAAATAATACA
>CBDUWK010000111.1:0-6996 GCA_965370905.1 uncultured bacterium
CAGATACAGTTTACTAAAAAACAGCAGGTATTGGCTGAGAAAATAATACAAATCTACCTTGAAGCTGCCTACGTCACGCCCGAATTCGAAGAGCTGGTGGAACAGCTAAGTGAGCCCGAAGAGCAGGTTCGGCAAGTGGTTCAAGGGTTAACTGACCGTGGTGATCTGATGGATTTGGGCATAAAGATAGGTCGCGCCTTGATTTTCCATATCAAACGAATTGAAGAGGCGAAGGATATTGTGCTGAAACTTTTCGAAAAAAAGGATGAAATCGCTTTCTTTGAAGCCCGGGAAGCTTTAAATTCAACGCGCAAGTTCACAACTCCCATCATGAATTATTTTGACCAGATCGGATTGACCGTACGCGTTGGCGATATGCGCCAGCTTAAAAATCGTGCCTTATAATATGAACGAAATTGGTTAGATAAATTAATAATGCAATGAAAGCCATATTAAAATCAAATCCCAAAGTTGGATTGACTTACACAGATAACTCACCCGAACCGATGATCCAGTCATCGACCGATGTGAAAATCCGTGTTCATGCTGCAGCTATTTGCGGTACCGATCTCGATATTTACAAAAGCGATCCGGATCTGACCAACCGTATGAAGCCTGCCCTGCCGGTCGTGACTGGCCATGAGTTTTGTGGTGAAGTTGTAGAGATCGGCGATGCCGTATTAAAAGTAAAGCCCGGTGATTACGTCTCCGCGGAAATGCACATCTTATGTAAAGAATGCGTTAACTGTCGCACCGGGAACGGGCATGTCTGCATAAACACCATTATTAAGGGGATAGACGCCGATGGTTGCTTCGCCGAATACGTGGTTGTCCCTGTTTCCAACGTATTCAAACTCCCCCATGATCTCCCCATAGAGGTAGCTGCTTACCTCGATGCCATCGGAAATGCGGTTCACACCTTATCTCCAATAGATGTGGTAGGGAAAAGGGTGGCAGTATTAGGGGCTGGGCCTATAGGCATAATGGGTGCAAAAATCGCCAAGCTGTCTGGAGCCAAGGAAGTGCTGGTTACGGACGTTAACCAGTCGCTTTTAGATTTCGCCGTTCAGCACGGAGCAGACCGTGCATTCAACGTGAAATCAGAAAAAGGCAGAGAGGAATTTCACGAAACTTGTACCGATGATCCCGCGCGCCGAGGCGTCGATGTGGTTCTGGAATTATCAGGCCATCCATCAGCCTATGATGACCTCTTCAAGTGCGTCCGTATGGGCGGTAAGGTAGTTTTGCTGGGTTTGCCGCGTAAGCCGCTCACAGTTAACTTTACCCGCGATGTGATTTTTAAAGGTTTGACCATCTATGGTATCATTGGCCGCAGAACTTACGATACCTGGTTCCGGATGCTTGGTCTTATAGAAGCAGGCTTACTGGATACCTTGAAAGCCTTGGTCACCCATGAATTCTCCTTCGAGGATTTCCAGCGGGGCTTCGATATAAAACTGCGCGGGGAAGGATTAAAAGTTATTTTAAAGCCATAGATGCTTACTTTCTAAATAGGAAAACACGATCAAAATGCATTACTTCACCAAAAGCATACCAGCAGTAATCGTAAATCTACTTCTCATCTGCGTTACATTTTCGGTTGCCGCTGAAATTCAGACTGCCATAGACTTTTACGAAGCAGGCAGACATACCCAAGCGCAGGAGATCCTGGCAACTATTATCGAAGCGCAGCCTGAAGACGACCAGGCGCATCTCTACATGGGGCGCACCTACTACGACATGAAGAATTACGACCCGGCGTTGGAATACTTTTTAAAGGCGGTCGAACTGGATGACAACGGCGCTGATAATCATTTCTGGCTGGGCGCAGTCTACGGTAGAAAGGCGCAGAATGCCAACATTTTCAAGCGCATCGGTTTAGCTAAAAAAAGCAAGCGGGGTTTCCTGCGCGCTATAGAACTTGATCCCGAACACGTCCGGTGCAGAGAGGCATTGGTGAGGTTTTACGTTCAGGCGCCGGGAATCGTCGGAGGTGGTATGGATAAGGCGTACGCGGAAACCGAAGAGATCAAGAAACGAAATTCTGTTTGGGCACATCGCGCCTATGCTAAAATCTACGATCACGAAAAAGAGTACCAGAAGGCCGAGAGAGAACACCTGGCAGCAATAGAAGAAGAATCCGATAATCCCGACATCTATTACAACCTATGCGAATTCTACTTGAAGATTGAAGACTTCGAGAATGCTCATGATATTATGGAGAAGATGTTACGAGAACTTCCTGAAGAGGTCGGTGGTTATTACCAGATCGGCAGGATCGGAGCAATCTCGGGGAAGAATCTGGATAGAGCCGAACAGTGCCTCAAAGATTACCTGCAGTCCGATCCACGCGAAGACGATCCATCATTTGCCTGGACAAATTACCGTCTGGGTATGGTTTACGCGCATAAAGGGGACAAGACAGCAGCGCGAGAGTGCTATCAGACCGCGCTAAAACAGGATCCGGATCACAAAGAGGCAAAAAAAGCCTTGAAAAAGCTTAAGTAGATTATTATCGTTATTAAGTATCGGCACAGAGAAGTAATTCAAAATTCATTCTGAGAGGCGTAAAACTATGGAATTGGAACCTCGCCGGCCCAGTGAGAACGTCATGCATTTCTCCAAATATCACGCTGCTGGCAATGATTTTATCATGATCGATGGGATTAAATACCCTGATACTCCAAGCTGGTGGCACCGCGAAGCTATCCATAAACTTTGTCTCCGTAATTTCGGCGTCGGAGGGGACGGCTTGATCATCCTCGTGGAATCGAAGGAGTGTGATTACCGCATGAAGTACTTCAATGCAGATGGCATCGAGGCGGAGATGTGTGGTAACGGGCTACGCTGCCTGGCAATGTTCATCCGAGATCAGGGCTATCCTATAAGCGATGCAACCTCCATCGAGACGCTCGGTGGTCCGGTCAGTGTGGAAATATTAGATGGCAACCGGGTGAGGGTAGGTATCTCAAATATATCGTTCCAACGCAGCGACATCCCTATGCACGGTGAAGAGGAGGACTGCATTGACAAGGAACTTAGGTTGGATAAAAATACCAAAATCAAAATAACTGCGCTGTCGGTCGGCAATCCTCACGTAGTGATCTTTGGGGAATTCACCGATGAGCAGTTTCATAAGTTGGGCCCGGAAATTGGCAATCTGAGTGAATTCCCGGATTACGTCAACGTCTCCTTTGTAAAACTGGAAGGTCTGGACAAAATCAGCCAGCGCGTCTGGGAAAGAGGTTCTGGCCCAACGCTTGCCTGTGGATCGGGAGCAGTCGCCGCGGTAGCAGCAGGCATCGCTATTGGAAAACTACCTTTCGGGGCAAATATTCGCGTACAGCAACCAGGTGGTGAACTCGTGGTTGCGGTAGCACAAGAATATGGCGAAGCGACGCTCGAAGGAGAAGCGGTTTACGTGTATCAGGGTATTGTGGAATTTTGAGTTTACAGTGTCCCCAGGAAACAATTTCGAAGTATATGTTAGTTAATCCACCTACCAACCCGGCTGGCAAAATTGGCCGGGTATTTTTTTTCTTAGGTGTTCTGGTACTTATGGTGATTCTGATTCTACAGTGGATCATTTACCGCCAGGTACAATCCGAGCTGATTGAATCGCATAGATCCCATATCCAGAAACAGGCTGAGAATTACGCAATATTTATAGCTGTGGAACGTAATCGCCTGATGGATGAGATGATTTCGCTTGCTGAACAGCGTAGTTTGCGAGCAGGTATTGAAAAAATTCTGTTGTCAGACCCTGGCACCGAATGGAGAAAGGGCTTTGTACAGGCAATCGAGACTACCTGTAGAATGATGACTGCGAAAAATTTTGGATTCGCCAGCTTTGCAGTGAGAGATATCAGCGGAGAGAGGATTGCCGGAACCGGCGCTAATTTTGATCCGGTGAACTATCCGGACATTATGGAACGGATACGCGCTCACACCATCATATCTAAATCCGGTAAAAAGTTTCTCGAAAAATGGACCATACCTGTGCGCGATGTAAATGCAAAACCGATTGCTTACTTAACAACGGAAGTCAGCTTATCCAAGTTCACTGACATCATTACCCAAGTGGAACACGATGAAGAGGAAGTGAATTACTTTTTGAGAAACAAAGAGGAAGAAGTTATATGGTTTGCGGGAGAATCAACCGTCTTTCCTGAGTTAAATATCGAAGGGGACCAATTCTCCACGAACGGTAACGAGCATAATCTCTTTCATGCTGAGGTTGCTGGTACTGGCTGGATATTTTATATTGCCCAATCGAAATCCAACATTGAAACGAAGTTGGGAGCTTTCAGGTTGAAAATTGTGTTAATATTGGTAGTCGCATTAGTGTCTATTAGTTTTGCGACTTTTATTATAAGCAGGCGTTTCAGTTGACCTTTTGTTATGGTTATACTCGATATTTAAGAAGTTGCCAAACGGCTGTAAAAGGTTTTTTTTAGAAAAGCCTTGATTATCGCTTCAGATGATATTAAATTGATATGGTCACTTTATTACCCCCAGGGGGTGATAAATAAAAATTAACAAATAATCGTACTGTGAGAAAGATTCCTCGCTTTATTGCTACATTGATGTTGGGAATAGCCCTAACTGGGTTCATAAGCGGTTGTGGATACAAGATGGTCTTCATGCTTGACCAACCGGTCAGCGATCCGATAATGTATGCCGACGACGCTCAGGACAGTGATCTCTGCAAAGTTGAAGACGGCGGGTATTCTGGTTCTGCTGGTGAATGCCCTACTTGATAAACCTCGCTGCCCGGTTCGGGCAGGTTATTTAGACCTAAAGGAAAAGAATAGAATCTCAGGTTCCCAAATAGGTAACTCAGCGATAAACAGTGCGGTTTAACCAGTAATGCAACGGAAGTAAACATGTTTCTGCGGAAACTTATTTGCCTTTTAATTTCAACGAGTTTTGTATTCGTAACCACCTCCGAAGCAGGTTCTTTCAGCATCGGTAATTTCACTCAGGTGAAAATGGAGTACCAATACACCGATTACGGCGAATATACATACCCCAATCCCATTCTCTTCGAATATCCGGAACAGCAATATATTCAACCCGCTCCATATGTGGGAGATTTTCCTGAAAATCGCGCCATGTTACGCATAACTCAGGGATTAGGAATTAATGATGAGTTGGTGGTAAGATATCAGTATTCCGACCTGGACGACGGTAACCAGCAGGAACTATTCAATCTGAAGTATCAGCGCAACCTTGCCGCCTCCGCGGACG
This sequence comes from uncultured bacterium, assembly GCA_965370905.1. Taxonomy (GTDB): domain Bacteria; phylum Electryoneota; class B3-LCP; order B3-LCP; family B3-LCP; genus JALGVT01. The sequence goes on from CBDUWK010000111.1 coordinate 5,251, forward strand.
CCCATATCAGTTCTCAGGTAACGACCGGAATAGCCGGCTTCGTGGGAAAGATGATCGAGTTTGGGGGAAAAATAGACTGGGCTGGATTCGTATTGGCTACCGCTTCCTACGCCTATTATTCCAACGAATCGGATACCACCAACAGCGACGCCCATTCCTGGCAGTTGAAACTGCGCCAGGCTTTGACCAAAACCACCGCTTTGCAGATCAGACATGACTGGTTTTTCGCGGGCGGCGAAAAGTCGGATTTCACTTCTAATACCTTGATCTTCTGGCTCTCACAGTGGCTGCCTACACGGACGGCCGTACATTTAGAATGGCGAGAGCATTGGGACACAACTGGTCTAGTATCACATGCACCCACGATTGAACTCGACCAATATCTTTCCTGGGCTACGCTTGTGAAGCTACGCGGTAGATATTACTACGGCAAACCGTCAGATCCGACAGCATTAGAATCGATCAAGGGGGATGCCTTTAATAGCTATTCCATCTCAACTATTGTCAGTCACTTCCTCTTCGCCGAAACCAACGTATCACTTAAATACAGATACTACTGGAGTGACCAGGATACGCAGATAAATACCTACTTGCTGGCCATTGAACATATACTATGATGAATCGATTGATCTCTGCTAAATATATCGCACTAATACTGCTTTTGCTTCCAATATTCTGGAGTTGTGGAGATCCGCCTGCAGCACCACCGGCTGACCAGGTGGGATCTATTGAAGTCCTGAGCTTTTATGTTTTGGACACGGCGACTCCGGACACTGCCTACCCGCAGGTAATGAACATCACGCTGGATGACGATTCTCTGGGATACTTCTCTAACCCCCATTTACTCAATGACGTTGTGGCAGGTTTGCACAGACTCCAAATTGTAGCCTGGGATTCCGTTAATGCAGATTCTGTGGGTAAATTTGATACCATCCGCGTCTCTGATGGTGGATTCGAGCAAGTTGAATTTACGCTCGCGTCTATGGTTGCGCCAGGTAATCCAGCGCCTTTCTTTGAAATTTTTGATTACGATTCTAATCTTATTGCCATAGATAGTTTTAACGGCCAAGTCCTGCTTCTCTACCTCTTTGAATTTTCTTGAAGTTATTGCAAAGACACGGAGATTCCGAGTTTTCAAACAGAGATTTACCAAGTTTTCGAAGAGAGTCATCCAGGAGAGGTTGACGTCATGGCCATCACGCGTATCGTGCCCAGGCCAGCGTTAGAAAGCCTATTGGATGAGCTGTTGTCATCACAAGGTGTTACCATCGCTTATCACCTGGCCAGCGATCAGTCGGGAAACATATTTGACGATTACGATGCGGTATTTTTGCCCTCTATATTTCTCATTGATCAGACAGGTTTAATCCGATTACGGTATGATGGCGCTTCGGATGCAGAGACGTTCTTCCCGGAATTGGATGAAATAATATCGATGATAGACGAACTTCTCGAATAACCCTTCGTGCTTGATAGAAACTTGAATTACCGGATAAAACAGATGAAATACATGAAACTTTCGCTACTTCTTATCTACGCACTTGTAATTACCATAAACGTTTCCTCTGCGGCTTTGAATAAAGGCGAGGCAGCGCCGGATTTCACACTTGCGACAAATGCTGGTGAAGAGATAACCCTATCCGACTACAGGGGCCAGGTGGTCATCCTGCATTTCTGGAAATCCAATTGACGGCAATGTCATGCGGAGATTCCGCATTTACAGAAAATTGCCGAGGAATATCCCCA
>CBDUWK010000112.1:0-6969 GCA_965370905.1 uncultured bacterium
CTGACCGAGATCTGGCCGAAAATAATGGATACAAAGGTAAGATCTGGAGTGATAGTGCGGGATTGACCGAACAGGCATATCTGGTTGCTTTTGGCCTGGAACACCGCTGGGAACTTAAGTTGGGGCGCGATCACTGCTACTGGGGACCTGGCGATGACCACCTGATTTTAAATCATTCGGCAAGAGGCATCGACCAGATTAAATTCCGTGTCAGATGGAGTTGGGGGGAATTCACGGCACTGATTGGACAAATTGATGATTTCACTGCAGAAACCGGCGCAAGAACCAACAGATTTTTATCGGGTCATCGCTTCGATTTTGTACCCTGGGAATGGCTGCGTTTGGGAGTATCGGAGACACTTCTTTTTACAGGTGGCTTCAGGTTCGGGTCTATGAATCCCTTCGTTCCCTATTATGGTGAGTTGGTAAACGAGAACTCGGAGGGAAACGGTCTTATTGGAATTGATTTTAATGCCTTTCCAATACCAGGATTGGAAGTTTATGGAGAGTTGGTCTTAGACGACATTCAATTGGAAAAGAAGGATTCACTTGATCTGGAACCCACCGAATGGGGATGGCTCATTGGCGGGCGTTTGATATCCGCAAGTGGTTTGGTAGGTGTTGGCATCAGTTACGAAGGCGTAAAAAACCGTACCTACAATGCCCTCGAGCCGAAATATCAGTATTTGAATTACGGGCTTCCGCTCGGTTCAGAATTGGGCAATGACGCAGACAAAATAGGGCTGGAAGCATCAATTTGGCCGTATGCGTGGTTGAGGTTCGATACTTTCCGGAAATATCACAGGCAGGGGGTTGGAAGCGTTACGGCTCCATTTGATACTACTTATATGGCATTTACGATAGATGAAGGGTATTCGGAACCATTTCCTTCTGGTATAGTTCAGAAAACTAATACGATTGGTTTTGGTTTGTCGGTTCTTGCCCACCAGTATGTTCTGATAGAAGGATGGATGGGACATGACTGGACGCAGAATTATGGACACGAAACCGGTTTGAATAAAGAAGGCTTCAGGGGCCGGGTAACTGTGAATGTGTGGATTGATAGAGTTTTTGGGACATTGAATGGGTAACAATGTAGTCATAAAGGTCTGACATGAGAACGACGAGGTATAAATGAAAGGTATCGTCCTGGCAGGAGGATCCGGGTCAAGGCTTTACCCGCTGACTAAGGTGACCAACAAACACCTGCTCCCGGTGGGGGAGGTGCCTATGATTTTTCATCCCATCTGCAAGCTGCTGGAAGCGGGCGTTACGGAAATTTTGATCGTTACCGGAGTGGAGCACATGGGACATGTGGTCAGTCTTTTGGGTTCCGGAACCAAATTCGGTTGTGAGTTTACCTACAGGGTGCAAGATGAAGCAGGTGGTATAGCTCAAGCGTTACACCTGGCCAGACATTTCTCTTTCGGTGACCGCATGGTAGTTATCTTAGGAGATAACATTTTTGAGGATCCTATCACTGAGTACGTAAAGAACTTTTCTGTACAAAAAGCTGGCGCTCGTATAATTTTGAAGGAAGTTAAAGATCCGGAAAGATTCGGGGTGGCAGAACTGGAGGGTGATCGCGTTATCGGCATAGAAGAAAAGCCCGCTACTCCTAAAAGCAACTTGGCCGTCACTGGAATTTACATGTATGATGCTGAGGTCTTCGAGATAGCCAGGAACCTGAAACCCTCTTCCAGAGGAGAGTTGGAGATCACCGACGTTAACAACGTCTACATCGAAAAAGGAGAACTGGCTTACGATATATTCCAAGGATGGTGGACAGATGCTGGTACATTTGATTCCTTGCATCACGCAAACCAACTTCTGCGCGAAAACAATCTGAGCCACTTGAGATTTTTACAGGAGCTTTGAGAAAAGTACTTTAAATAAATAACGAATCAGTCAAACGGAATAAATGAACCATGAAGATCTGTGTAATAGGTACGGGATATGTAGGACTTGTCGCAGGAACCTGTTTTGCTGAAACCGGCAATGACGTCATCTGCGTCGATGTAGACAAGCAAAAGATAAAACTACTCAGGAAGGGTATTGTACCTTTTTACGAGCCTGGTTTGAAGGAACTGGTTGACAGGAATACAAAGAAGGGGAGGTTGACATTTTCGACCGATCTGGATGAGGCAGTCAAGGAATCGTTGATAAATTTTATAGCGGTTGGAACTCCACCGGATGAGGATGGCTCCAGTGATCTGACTCATGTCTTAGAAGTTGCGCAGGCTATCGGTAAGGCTATGAACGGCTATAAGGTTATCGTAGATAAGAGCACGGTCCCCGTGGGGACTGCAGATCTCGTTCGGGAAACGGTCAGAAAAGAAACCGATGAACCTTTCGATGTTGTCTCCAATCCGGAATTTCTAAAAGAAGGCGCGGCTATTGATGATTTTATGCGCCCCGACCGAGTGGTTATAGGTGTCGATGAATCCAGAGCTGAAGCCTTGATGAAGGACCTTTATAGCCCTTTCATGCGTACCGGCCATCCGATTATAATTATGAACGTCAAATCAGCGGAGATGACCAAATACGCTTCGAATGCAATTTTGGCTACCAAGATAAGCTTCATGAACGAAATAGCCATATTGTGTGAAAAGGTGGGCGCCAACGTCACTTTGGTCAGGCAGGGCATTGGGTCGGACATGCGAATCGGCCATCAGTTTCTTTTTCCAGGGTGCGGTTACGGAGGGTCATGCTTCCCAAAGGACATCAAAGCTTTAATTCACACAGCGAAAAAATTTGATTATGATCTGCAGATTCTTAAGGCGGTCGAAACTGTCAACGAGAGACAGAAGGAAGTACTACTGGAAAAAGTGAGAAACTTTTTCGGTCACGATCTTTCCGGGAAGTTGTTAGGGATTTGGGGGTTATCCTTCAAACCTCGCACCGACGACATGCGCGAGGCCCCTTCGATTGTGATCATTAATGGACTGCTCGAATCCGGGGCGAAAATACAGGCCTATGATCCTCAGGCAATGGGAGAGGCAGAGCGTATCTTTGGTAATCGAATAAAGTTAGCCAAGGATGAATTTGAAGCTGCCAAAGATGTGGACGCTCTGCTGATAATTACCGAATGGAACGAATTCAGGGAACCGGACTTCGACCACCTGCGAAAATCGATGAAGCATCCGGTCATCTTCGATGGACGCAACATATACGAATCCAAGAAGATGGGGATTTTGGGTTTCAGGTATTTTTCAATTGGACGTCCTGAAGAAAATGGAGATATAACTTAAAGAGTTATAACTAATTACAATATTATGCGTATTTTAGTAACAGGTGGAGCAGGGTTCATCGGGAGTCATCTATGTGATCGCTTATTGGAACAGGGGGACGAAGTAATATGCCTGGACAATTTCTACACCGGCAGTAAGGATAATATCCGACACTTGCTGGGACACAGCCATTTTGAATTGCTGCGACATGACCTCACTCAGCCTATCCTCATTGAAGTAGACCGTATTTACAATTTAGCCTGTCCCGCCTCTCCTATACACTACCAATATAATCCCGTAAAGACGATTAAAACCAACATACTTGGCACACTGAATATGCTGGGATTGGCTAAGCGAGTCAAGGCGCGAATCCTACAAGCCTCAACCTCAGAGGTTTATGGTAATCCACTCGAACATCCTCAGACCGAACAGTACTGGGGGAATGTCAATCCAATTGGGCTGCGCAGTTGTTATGACGAGGGTAAACGAGCGGCCGAGACATTGATGATGGACTACCACCGTCAGAACAAAGTCGACATCCGGATTGTCAGGATTTTTAACACGTACGGCCCGCGCATGGCGGAAAATGACGGGAGAGTCGTCTCCAACTTCATAGTACAAGCTCTTCGCCAGGAAGACTTAACAGTTTATGGTAAAGGGAATCAAACTCGCTCTTTCTGCTACGTGGACGATCTCGTGCACGGTATGATGAAAATGATGGAATGTGAGGGATTCATCGGACCGATCAATTTAGGAAATCCCAGTGAATTCTCCATTATTGACTTCGCCAAAATCGTCTTAAAAATAACGGGTTCTAAATCACAGATTAAGTACAGGACCCTCCCAGAAGACGATCCTGTACAACGTCGCCCCAATATCGATCTCGCTCTCGAGAAACTGAATTGGAAACCCAAGATTCCGCTTGAGGACGGACTGAAGAAAACTATCGAGTATTTCCGTCAGAGATTATAGTGTTTTATCACAAAATCCTTGCTGTCATATTAGCTCTTTTTATCGGAATTCAATTTCTTTGCGGATGTGCAAAACAGGGCTATCCACCCGGTGGACCAATAGATAAGACCGGTCCGGTCATTGTATCGAGCTATCCGTTGCCTGAATCGATAGGAGTTGGAAATGACATTAGTCCCTGGATACTTCTTGATGAACACCCTGCGCGAAAATCCATTGAAGGATCTGTATTTATCAGTCCTGAACCGGAGGAAGGATTCAGCCTGAAGATTCGTGGTAAGCGAATAAAAGTTTCCTTCAACGAAGATTTACCCGAAAACAGTACCGTGGTAATAACTTTCGGTGCGGGAATCAAAGATATTAACGGAAACCAGATGGCGGAATCTTATGTTCTTGCGTTTTCTACGGGAGATATGATTGACAATGGCCAAATTTCTGGTTATATTGAAGGGTTGGATAATCCCGGATCGGCATGGCTGTGGGCTTACCCCTTAGATTCGTTAACTAATCCTGACCCAAAAGAGGATAAAGCACCTTTTGCAACCCAGCCGGATTACGATGGAAATTTTATTCTCAACCATCTACCTCAGGGGAAATATAGACTTTTTGCGGTGGAAGACACTAGACGGAACCGCCTTTGGGATAGCGATAGAGAAGCGATTGCCATACCGGCGCACGACGTTCAATCAAAAGAAACGGACATCCCTGTTGTCAGTTTGAGGCTGACAATGATTGACCTCGTCTCACCCACACTTCGAACAGCTGAAGCCATTAACCGCCAGGCGATCCGCTTGAGTTTTGATGAAGATGTAGAGATAATACAAGAGGATATTTCAGCCGAAACCCAACTGGGACAGAAGCTGGGAATAATTGACATATATCAGGATCCGGCTGACTCGAGCGCTGCCTATTTAACGACCGGCATTCAAAGAGAAGGTGACGTCTATAAGATCTGCCTCGAAGGTGTGAGAGATCTTTCCGGAAATATGATTGATTCAATTTTCGTTGATGTGGCTGCGGTAGTCGATGCTGATACGTCAGGACCTCGTTTTACCTGGAACAGCCCTAAAGATGGCGCTATTGAGGTGGAATGGGATGAAGAGATAATGATCGGTTTTTCGGAAGCAGTCAATTTGACGACTATCTCAAAAGCTATAAGAGTAATGACTCCAGATAGCATAGTCATTGCCGGAAAGTGGAGTTATCCTGCCTCAAATCTGGCTGTTTTTTACCCTGATGAATTTCTTCTTAGCAATATGTCCTATACCGTCGCTGTGAATTGCGATTCGATAACCGATGTCTTTGGAAATGCATCTACCGACAGCGTCGTAACGGTCAGTTTCTCCACGCTGAACAGCGATGAAGTTGGATCGCTGAGCGGGCAGGTTATCGGAGCCCCTCAAAACCTCAGGATTTTTGCTAAGAGGTTAGAATTGTCAAGTCAAGAGCGTGAAGAGTCAGTTTTAGAGAACGGAAATTTCGCATTTGAGAATCTGCCAGCCTCTTTTTACCAGCTCTCGATTTATCAGGATCAAAACGGTGATGGACGTTACTCCTTCGGTAGCATCGATCCATTCATATTCTCGGAACCTTTTACAACCAGCGGCGATACTATAAGGGTGCGGCCGAGATGGGAAACAGAAGGCGTTGCCATAAACTGGAACTTTATAACGCCGGGATTTGAGCAGGCGCCTGACTCTTTAAAATAAACTAAATTGATGATATAATACAACTTCAAAATGAACCACGTAGTTATAATGGCAGGGGGAGTGGGGAGTAGATTCTGGCCCCGATCGCGCAAGAAGAAACCAAAGCAGGTCTTGAATATATTTGGGACAAACACACTTCTGCAGGAGACAGTTTCCCGAGTATCGGATTTGATCCCCTTTTCACAGATTTATATTGTGACTACCTCCGAATTGGTGCAACACATCCGCAAGCAATTACCGGAATTAGCTGCCGATAATATCATCATTGAACCAGTTGGTAAGAATACCGCGCCATGTATCGGTCTCGCTGCACAGATTTTAAAGGAGAGAGATCCCGATGGAATCATGGTCGTACTTCCGGCTGATCATCTGATTTCAGACCGGGAACGCTTTATTGCTTGTTTGAAGCAAGCAATTGAAACTGCAGAGTTAGATGATTCCCTCGTCACCATTGGTATTACCCCTACACAGCCTGAGACCGGTTATGGTTACATTCAATACGATCAAAAGCGCGAAAAATCAGACAGCGCCTATAGAGTAAAAACATTCGCTGAGAAACCGAACCTCGCAACCGCTAAGCGCTTCTTGGAAAGTGGGGATTTTCTCTGGAATAGCGGAATGTTTATATGGTCTGTGAAGAGGATACTTAAAGAAATTGAACTTTCACTTCCAGAGTTATATGCCGCACTGATGGCGATCAGCGCACTAAGTGATGAGGAAAAGGAATCACAATTTGAGCATATCTATAGCGGACTGCGTCCCATATCCATCGACTATGGCGTGATGGAGAAAGCAAAGGATGTGGCTGTGGTAAAAGGGGACTTCAATTGGTCCGACATCGGCAATTGGGCTGAGGTATACAGGCTATCACCAAAAGATAAAGCAGGCAATGTAAATCTCGATGGACATGTCTTAATCGACACCAATAACTGCCTGGTGGATTCGACCGATTTATTAGTTGCAACAGTTGGAGTTAAGGATTTGATAATCATAAATACATCTGATGCTTTATTGATTTGCCATCGCGATCATGCGCAGGACGTGAAGCGTGTGGTGGAGCA
>CBDUWK010000113.1:0-6859 GCA_965370905.1 uncultured bacterium
GCGCCGCGGTACCAGCGGGCTCCTGATGAGGACTTGGTGGCGGAGTTCAAAGAGAAAGGGCTGCGCATGCCCGGCTATGGCCATCGCATACATAAACGCGATCCGCGCTCTGTGAAAATGCTCGAAATCGCGGAACGAATCGGATATAAGGGCAGAATAATCGAACTTGCAGTCGCCGTGCAGGATGAACTGGAACGCACTTCCGGCCGAGATCTTCCCTTGAACGTCGATGGTGCCATCGCGGCGGTGATCAGCGAGATGGGATTTGACTGGAGGTTGGGCAAAGGCTTCTTTATAATCAGTCGCGTACCGGGTCTCGTGGCTCACGTGCATGAAGAATGGACCAGAGAGAAGACCATGCGCAAGATGGGGCCGCCGCCCTATGAGTACGACGGACCTGATCCGAGGGAAATATCCTGATGAAAAAGGTAGCTATTATTGCTTTGTTGCTGGCCCTAAGCCAACCCATATTTAGCGCAGAGATCAACACTGCCGGAAAAATCTTTCTGTTGGAAACCGGCGCCAGGTCTTTAGCCATGGGAGGGTGCGGAACACTGATAGGAGAAGCATATAGCGGAAAGTACAATCCCGCCGCACTGGCGTTGACGCCCGACGTGTGCGGTTCGATATACCTCAACCCGCATCCATATTTCGGACCAAATCACGATTATGTGGACATCACCTTCGGGGCGCGCAGCGAATTCGGGTACATCGGTTTCAGTTATTTTTTGAGGAATGGAGTTGAAGGTACGGATTACCCGGATGAGGAAGGTTCTGCTTTGGTCTTAGCTGGCTGGCCTTCCAGGAAGTTGAATATTGCCTGGGGTGTGGCGTTTAAAATTCTGACTACCAGCAAAGCCGGATTCATCCCCATAAACGAATCATGGACGAAAGCTTATAAGATGGCTTTCGATCTGGGTTTAGTGTTCAGCGATTTATTGCCAGAAACAACTTTCGGTGGGCAACGGACAGAATGGCACGATACGCAAATCTGGCGAGACAGGTCGTACGGCAGAGGAATATCGGTCGGGTTGGCTTTCCAAAATCTGGGCGGCAAGATCGAGTATGACGATACTCCAGATTTTGATATGCTGCCACAGACCTTCCGGGCGGACCTTCGCTGGATTGCATATCAGGATGAAATAGTAAATTTTCAAATTGCCGGACAACTGCATAAACTGCTGGTGTTCCGCAAGAGATCTGACAATCCTGATCATCCAGTTGGAGGGTATAATAAAGCTACTGAAGCCTTCTTCCAAGCTTGGGGTGGCGGAGATCGTGAGGGCGGATGGACCTCAAGATTAGGTTTTGAGGCTGCATTTTATGACCTGTTTGCAGGTCGTATTGGCTGGTCGAAAGATTATAAAAATCGAATTTCGTTTATCTACTACGGATTAGGTGCAGGGCCAAAATGGGCTCGCTTCAATATCGCTCGTGAGCACCAACCTGGCAGTGATGTGGACTTTACAGACGAACTGCGGTACGATCTGACCGCAGGCATTAGCTACGAAAAGCTCAGAAATTGGATCAGGGAATAAAGCAAGTTTTAATATATATCAAAGAAAATTACCATGCCATACACCGTAATTGAAAAGATTATCAGCAATCATGGCGGAGAAGATCCGCAACCCTGCAACATCGTCTGGATGGATGTAGATTACCGCTCTGCGCGCGATTTCGGCGGCGCCAACGTTGTTGGAAATCTGGAAAAGAACTATCCGGGCGATCCCATAGGTGACGTTACCAAGACCTTTTTCACTTTCGATACCAATGCCCCGGCAAATACGATCGGATACGCGGATAACCAACACATCTGCCGCCGCTTTGCGCGCGATAATAACGTCAAAGTGTTCGACGTCGATCGGGGAATCGGAACGCATACGGCTATCGAAGAAGGCCTGGTGTGGCCCGGAGCTACCGGAGTCGGCACCGACAGCCATTTCAATATCATGGGAGCGATAGGAGCTTTCGGGCAGGGAATGGGTGATCAGGACATCGCTTTTATCTTCAAGGCTGGCAAAACCTGGTTCGAAGTGCCGCCGACAATGAAGGTTATATTCAGGGGTGATCTGCCGGATAACTGCACTGCCCGAGACTTGACGCTGAAATTAGTGGGTACTCTGGGTTCAGCAGGAGCGCTGGGAAGAGCTGTGGAATTGGAAGGCGAAGCTATCGACAGCCTGAATCTCTCGGAACGTATAACTCTGGCCTCAATGGGTACGGAAACAGGCGCAATCAGTTACTTCATAACCCCTTCGGATGAAGTGATACAATACTGCTCCCAGAAGAGTGGGAGAAAAGATATAGTGCCTGTGCTGGCTGATCCCGGAGCAAATTACATCGATACCATAGAAATCGACGTTGCTGATCTGGAACCGCTGATTTCCTGCCCGCCCAGCCCGGATAACGTAAAAGTGGTGCGCGAGGTTGCAGGTAAGAAGATCGATTCGGTTTTTGTGGGCTCCTGCACCAACGGTCGGATCGAAGATATGCGCGCAGTTGCTGAAATAGTGCGAGGAAAAAGAATAGCAAACGGCGTCATGATGAAGATAGTGCCGGCAACTCGCCAAGTTTACCAGCAGATGCTGGAAGAAAAATTACTTAACGATCTGTTCAATGCCGGAGCGATTATCACCGGAGCTGGTTGCGGCGGTTGCGCCTCAGGACAAGTGGGGATGACCGGAAAAGGCGAAGTGCAGCTTTCGACTTCCAACCGCAATTTTGCGGGCAAACAGGGAGCGGGGGAGACCTACCTCTGTTCTCCGGTGACCGCGGCGATGTCGGCTTTGAAGGGGGAGATTACTTTGCTTTAGATAAATCCGACCTTTTCCGTGAAACATTAGGGCGCACATTCGTGCGCCCCTACTGTATTTTGTCTCCTGTCTTCTTTTTATTTCATTAAAACCATCTTTCCGCTGGCGGTGAAATCTCCTGCCTGAATCCTGTATATGTAAATTCCAGACGATAGACCGGATGCGTCGAAGGTAACTTCATGTTTGCCTGCACTCAGTTGGCTGTTAACCAACTCAGCAACTCTTCTTCCCGCAATATCGAAAATTGACAGGCTCACGTGGCTGACCACCGGCAACTGGTAACTGATCACCGTCGAGGGATTGAAGGGATTGGGATAGTTTCCATTCAAGGCGAATTCTATCGGTCGATTGGGCGTCTCAGAAGGTTCTACAGCCAATACCTGAGCCCAATCGAAAATGATATCCAGGATCTCCGCGCGGCTGGTCGTGGAGGACATGCCGCTGACTGCTTCGAGACCGAAAGCTAAGTACACAACATGAGCTCCTGTGGAGGTGTTCTCGTAGCTGATTCCGCCCACTTCGCCATTGGCATAAGTGAACAGCGCCTCAGCATCTTCCTGTGGGATCACAGATGATGGGGAGGTTTGGTTGAATGCACCCTCCATTCCGATAATCATCAAATTCATGCCTGCGCTCAGCGGATTATCCGGTACACCATCAAGGAAAAACGCGTTCGGAATTGAGTTGGAATTGGGTGTGCACCTCAAGTATTCGCTGAAGAAGCTCGTGCTCCCGATGTCTTCGTTTATGTTTTGACCGGTTAAGATCAAGGTCCTCCCCCAGTCGAGGAACGTCTCCAGGTAGAATCGATCACCTGAGATGAGGGTATTCGCCACATCATCTCCGGTCATCCAGAGCACGGTACCATAGTGCAGTATTTCCTCTCCGGGTGAACCCTGCTGGCTGACTTCCCAGACTTCGTAGTTCATATCCGTTTCGACTATCGAGCTGATGATAAATTGCTCATAATCCTGTCCCAGATCATCGTCAACGAGTAGAACCGGGGCACGGCCAATCTGCATGGAAAAAGTCAATTCCTGGATGTAGCCGCCTGATGCCAACAGATATACCAGAAAATCGAGCCATTCTCCATCAGGAGCATCCTGGTCTATGCTGATCTGGAAAGGATCGGACTGATTTGAACCGGAACCGAGAGAAACTATATCGCCGAAAGAGCCGTTTGGTTCCAGGATATCAATCCATTCTGCATCGGTGGTCAAGGTTCCGTTCAGATTGGTTGCTGTCGCCCACTGGTTGTCCAACACCACCCACAAATCTATGGTCTCTCCGGGATCGGCGCGGCCGTCCCCATCGCCTATGACCTCTACAAAACCAATCTCTACAAAACTGAAGTTTGGCTGGGAATAAACCACATCGAGGTTGGCGTACATGGTGTCGCTTTCGTCAGAGACGTTCCATACTGCCACCTGAGTGAGATCATCGTAATAATCCCTGCTGTTCGGATAACTGTACTCATCGAACCAGCGGTTGTCCATAAATCCAGGGAAGGGATCTCCCGCGTCGCCTGAATTTGTATTATGGTAGAGATTATCGTAGCCATCAGCTTCTTCGAGATCTACCTTGGGGTGATTTTCGTTCGATTGTTGAGCACTTTCATGCACATGCCAGATCAAGAGCCCTTCACCCTGCAGGTTAACGTCCGCACCGTAGCGCTGGCGATTTTCTACCATGAAATATTGGCTTCCATAGACTCCGTTGGTCCAGAGTTTATACGCCTGGCCGGTGGTTTCAATCGCGGTGATAGGTTGATCGTGAAGCCAGGTGGATACCTCAATGGGTGTGATCCATCCCAACTTATAGCGCGACCAGCAGATCATGTGCGCCGGTTTTGAGGGCGTATTCCAACTGCCTCCGCCCATAAGCCCCCAAACACCGATACCTTGAGAGGAATAATCGGTATCGTACAGGTCGGGCAGTCCCAGTGCATGGCCGTATTCATGACAGAATACCCCGATCTCGATAATTGTGCTCGATGAATTGATGGACGGCTGCACTATGTAAGGGCCGACTGTGATGTATCCGCCATTGGCGGATGGATCTTCGGTAACGTAGGGATATCCTCCGAGGAGGAAGATCATATTGGAGGAATGCGACCAGATGTTGGCTGCCCCGGTTTCACCACCCATCCCGTCGTGTATGAAGAACATGGCGTCAACGATGCCGTCATCATCGCCGGAGTTGGGCAGGCCGTCCGGGCCGTCGTTATCGTATTGACCGAAATCCGATTCAGGATCGGCTGCATCCAATAGCTCCACAAAGAAAGCGCCCAGGTGCGCGTCAGGGCCAAAACCCTGGCTGTTGCCTACGACATAAGCCTGCGTCAAGGTGCTGGTGTACCATCCGTAAACCGTACCGTCCAGGTGGAACTGGTCGAAGGAGATCTCTTCGTAATACTCCCTCATTGTGCCGGTTGTCCAGGGGCCATCGAAGAGCTGAGTCTGCATGGTGCTTATAGGCCAGTCATCAGGACCCGAATCAGAATATTTACCGCAGATGACAGGGGCGTAAGCGTATATGTCATCGACGTCGTCCAGACCGAGTTGCTTGGCTTCAGCGTATCGTGCCATGGTATGATGCAGCGCCGGTTCAGGATAGAAGACGTCCGGCTCTGCCTGCATGCGGTCGATAATGATTTGAGGAACTTCCACACCTGGCATGGCTGGAACGACCGCATATACGGGCGCATTTCCCATTAGCGCTAATACAGTTAGCGACAGTAGCAGTTTTTTCATTCAATCCTCGTGTTTCTTAAGGGTATAATGTCTCTCTGGTAATACCGATATTATTGTCGTTTCGTTTGTATCGATTGTTTTATTTCATTAAAAGATCGGGTCGGCACAAGACCGACCCCTACGCGTATCCGTAAATTATTTTACCAGCACCATCTTCCTGACCGCACTATAATCTCCTGCCTGTATTTGATAGAAATACATACCAGAGGCGAGATTGGAAGCATCAAAGGTAACCTCATGCTGACCCGCCTCCCGCCAGCCGTTGACCAGTTCAGCTACTCTTCTTCCTGCAATGTCGTAAACTGACAGGTTTACGTGGCTGAGTGCTGCAAGCTGATAACTGATCACTGTCGAGGGATTGAAGGGGTTGGGGAAGTTTTGTTTCAACGAATATTCCACTGGAATTCCAGCCTGTTCGGCTGCTGTACTCAACCATGGTTCAAAGGACTCACCTGTATTTATCCATGCATCAATCCACTCACCATCACCCACATCCGATTTTTCAAAGGTGAAGCTGTCACTATCCCAAGTAAGATCAGGGTAATTTCCCACGTTCCCCATATAAAGGTATGTTCCTGCCGGAGCTCCACCTGGAATCATCTGGTTTCGATCCCGCTCGATTGTGGAACTGCCTGCCAAGGTTAGATTTACAGGACCTAATACCGGACCATACCAACTCATATCGGGCAGTTGAATTATAATCCAGGTATCGAAAGACTGCTGAGATGATTCATTATTTGCCAAGGCTATATTGAAGTCGAAGCTACCGCCCTGACTGGGGATAGTAACAGGAGTAATAGCAGGAGTCATCGTAACCGTCACATCAGGGATGGTGACCGGCGTGGAAAAGAGAATAGCGGATTGATCCCCCAGGGTGGCTGCCGTGCCGGGGTAGATATCCCCATTGCGATAGAGGAGTCCATCGTCCTCACTGTGATTTTCAATTCCTGTGGGTCCCCAGCTCTCAAACTCCCTGAACTGGAATTTTATCTGACCATCGCCCGTTGAAGTTGGATAATAATCCGGATCATACAGGATTATTTCAAAGGTTGTATGACCATCATAGGCCAGGATATACCAGGGTACGTAATTATACTCAATTACGACAAAGTGCATTGTTTCATCGAAATAGAACCAGACGCCCCCCGCATCGCCGCTAACCGAGACCCCGACCGGATCCAGATCACCCCAGACGGGGCAGATCATGGCTGGAGGGCCGTCAGGATCAGGGATTAAGCTGTTAGTATAATCCAATTCATCCGTTATTCCCATGCAGATATGGCCCTTGGTGGT
>CBDUWK010000114.1:0-6852 GCA_965370905.1 uncultured bacterium
GTTTCGGAGGAGGCAGGGGTTGGCTACTGCGTTTAAAACCGGACTGGACATCTCTCTTTCAATGGGTGCGGATATTATCGTAAATACTGACGCGGATAATCAATATAGGGGTAGAGATATCCCCAGTCTGATCGAGCCTATTCTGAAAGGACAAGCTGACCTGGTAGTGGGAACACGACAGATTTCTGTCATAAAGGAATTTTCGATTGTTAAAAAATTCTTACAACGATTGGGATCTGCAGTTATGAGGTTGGTCAGTCAGACCAATGTCCCCGACGCTACATCTGGCTTCAGGGCGTATAACCGACGGGCGGCTCTTCAGTTGAACGTGTTGTCACTCTTTACATACACTTTGGAAACCATAATTCAGGCGGGGAAGAAAAATCTCGCCATTAAATACGTTCCTATTGAAGTCAATCCGAGGCGAAGAGAGTCGAGGTTATTCAGGAGTACACCAATTTACCTGAAACGCTCCTTGGCGACAATTTTACGCATATCCATTACCTATGAACCACTCAAAATATTCTTTTATAGTGGTGCTATATTTTTCATCTCCGGTGTGGTTTTGGGATTGCGGTTTATCTACTTCTACTTCACTATCGCAGGGCCTACCGGTCACATTCAGTCTTTGATTTTAATGATGGTGCTGATGTTCCTCGGATTCTGGATGCTTTTAATAGGGTTGTTATCCGACTTAATATCCGCCAACCGCAGACTCATCGAAGATGCAGTCATTCGACTGAAGCGTTTGGAGTTACAGCTGGGGACGCGAGATAAAGTAAAAGATGGAACAGAGAGTCAGGTTTGAAGCTCGTCGTAGTCAGTCCCACTTATCCTCAACGCGGCGGCATCGCCAGGTACGGAACCTTCTTTTTGGGTGCATTATCACATCGTCATGATTGCCTCGGAATCGGATTTGAAAAACTTTATCCACCCCTATTATTCCCAGGAAAAAGCCAGCTTGAATTGGGGGAGATACCGGAAGAAGGAGCTAAAGGTGAATCCCTTCTGCATTACGCTAAACCTTATGCCTGGCGCCGGGCTGCAAAACTGATTAAGGAGTTCAATCCTGATGGCCTTATCTTAACATGGTGGGTCCCATTTTGGGCGCCATATATAAGCTGGCTGGCTCGAAATTTAGCCAAATCCTTTCCGGTGTTTTTTCTATGCCATAACGTTATTCCCCACGAAGCACGATTTTTCGACCCCTTGGTTATTCGCTGGGCTCTTGCACCTGGCAGCGGGTATATCGTTCACAGTGAAGAGGACAAGCGCCAGCTTCTGCAGTGGTTCCCTGAAAAACGCGTGATGCGCAGAGAACATCCGGTTTACTTTTCAGGGAGTCAATTTAGTATACCGAAAGAAGCTGCATGCCAGCGGTTAGGAATTAGCGGCCGCATGCTGCTTTTTTTCGGCTTTGTGCGACCTTATAAAGGGCTCGATGTTGCCATCGAAGCTTTGTCTTCTCTTGGCCCGGAATTCAATGATCTTACTTTATGGGTGGCGGGGGAATTCTGGGAAGGTTTAGATCGTTACCGGAGTATCATCGACAAGTATAATTTGGGTGATCGAGTAAAGCTTGAGCCGGTATATCTCTCAGAGGAAGAACTGGCCTTGCGGATTTCAGCATGTGACGGTGTAATATTGCCCTATAGGTCCGCTACTGGTAGTGGTGTATTGGCGAACGCTTATGCATTAAACCGCCCGGTGATTGCTACCAGGTGTGGGTGTTTCCGGGAAATGGTGGAGCATGGGGAAAGCGGTTTGCTCTGCAATCCGGGAGACGCCCATAGTTTTGCCGAAGCAATTAAGGATTTTTATTCAGGTGTGGGGCCAATACGCTTTGAGAAAGGTGTAGAAAGGATTAAAAAGAGATTCACCTGGGATTCAATCATTGCCGCAGTCGAGGAATTAATCTCTGATGCGTAGCTTGCTGATAACCGGTGCAACGGGTTTTATCGGTGGAAAACTGGCAGAATACTACCTCTCGAAAGAGTTGGATGTTCGTCTTTTGGTGCGCAAACCGGAAGGTCTGTCTGCCAGCTTGAAAAAATCCTGCAGTGTAGTAGTAGCTGATTTGGTGCAACCCGGCACACTGGATGAGGCAGTTTGCGGAGTTGATGCCGTTATCAATTCTGCAGGGAAACTGGGGCACTGGGGTAACTCTTACGATGAACTGTATGAAGCGAACGTTCAGGGCGTTCAAAACCTGCTTGAAGCCGCTTCCGATGCAGGTGTGAAAAAACTTGTGCATCTAAGCGCAGCGGGCGTAACAGGACCTCTGGGAAGGCAGCCAGCCGATGAGGACTACCCTCCATCACCGGAAACTCTATATGAAAAAACCAAGTGGCAGGGAGAGCGCCGAGCGCTGAAGATCGCCTCTGAAAAAAGTCTTGATCTGTTAGTTGTAAGGCCGACATTTACCTATGGTCCTGGTGATCCTCATAAACTAAAGCTTTTCAAGGCCGTCAAAGCAGGGAGATTTATTTTCGTCGGTGATGGCTTATCGACCTTTCATCCGGTTTACATAGATGATCTTGTAAAAGGCATAGATCTCAGCCTCAGATCGGAACTGACGCTTAAAAGTATAATTATCGGTGGCCCCAGACCTGTGACTAAAAGAGAGTTGGTTTTTGAGATAGCAGAATTACTCGACGTGAAAAAACCAGGAATAAAGATTCCCGAATTTGCAGGCCGGGCATTAGCGATTTCCTGTGAGCTTGCGGCAAAGATTTTTAGATTTAAACCTCCACTAACGCGATCGCAGGTTCTGGCTCTCGGCTGCAATTGGGGATATTCTATCGAGCGAGCCCGCAAGGAACTCTCATACGAACCAGAAGTTGATATTTCAGATGGACTTAGGACCACCGTATCATGGTACCAGGAGCAGGGATGGCTGTAGAGAATACAGTGCCGACTGAAATCGAGGTTTTCGGGGTAAGCTATGAACGATACGCTCTGCAGAATTTATTCTTGCGCCTGCGGAGAAAACTCTCGATCACCTCGGTGATAGAAATGCCTGCATCCGGAGCAAAAGCAATGCCGTCTCTGTATTCGCTGGGGTTTGCCTTGGCGGGATGCCAGGTGACCTTGGTTGATGCTGATCCAGAGGGCTTAGCTCTGTGGCAGGGTCTCGGTTTGAACGAAAAACTGGAGACACTATCATCAGAACAATTGAGTTCAGCTTTAGCTGAGAAGCGCAAATGGGATGTATGCTGGAATTTTGCTGTCGTTCCGATAAGCGGCGACCCTGAAGCTTTGATCGAGCGAATGTCAAAATGCAGTAAAAAGTGGCTTATGTTGGTTAATGTCAACCGCTATAACATTGGATTCAACCTGCACCGCATGGTGCATAAACTCTGGAAGATACCATGGACTCACGGCGACCTGCGTTTCTTCTCGCCTTTTGAGACAGCTAAATTTCTACGGAAGAATAATTTGCACAATATCTCATGGGGAGTGGTGGACTGTCCGCCCTGGCCTGATTCGCCGGGTTTCAGAGATCTGCGACTGCACCGCCAGGGTGACAAGCCGAAAAAGTGGATTAGTCCTTATGTAGATTACTTAAACAAGGGAAAATTTCCCTCATGGATGAGGTTGGTTTATGTGGGAGAAGAGTTCCCCATCCCAAAATGGTTGAAGTTACCATATTCACATCTTTATTACATAATCGGACGAGTAGATCATGAAGAAGATAGAGGATCTGCGCGTCCTGATTGACCGCATTCCTTATGCTGAAGGAAACGTCGGTGAAGAGGCTATTTTAGCGTCGTTGCTGCAGGACCTTGAGGAATGTGGCATTAAAGATATTTCCGTGTTGAGCAACCAGCCGGAGCGGACTAAAACGCGTCATGGCGATAAAATCGCTGTGGTCTCGGATAAGGCAGGCCACTGGCTGAAACTACCGTCCGATATTCGTAAATACGATTTGCTGATTTGGGGTGGTGGTCACATGCTGCAGGATCGCAGCAGCCAGCTGTATATACCGTACGTGACTAAAACGCTCCTGGCTGCAAAGCTGTTCGGAGTTCCGCGTTTTATCTATGCTCCGGGACTCGGACCGGTAGTCAATCGCTTTGGGAAATTGCTGTCCAGACAGGCTCTGAATGGTTCAGGTTGTGTGCTTGTCAGGGATGCAGGATCGGCTAAGTTTTTGGATTCCATCGGTGTCAGAGGGGAGATACATCTTACGGCCGATCCGGGATTCAGCCTTAAAACCGAATATGATGGGCTGCAAGTAGACAGGCACGAATCTGCGCCTGTAATCGGAGTAGCTCCGCGACGGTTATTTTACAGGAAGGGTAGCTTTCTACCGGTTAGCTGGCAGTTATCCTCGCAGCGATTGGAAAATGCACAGTTTGATAGTTATCTGGAGGATACCGCTTCAACGTTAGACCTCTTAGTGGAAAAACACAACGCGGAGATCAGGTTGTTCGCCCTGGATATCGGTCCTAACCCGCGCGATGATCTGATTTGCAGCCGCATAAAACAGATGATGTCCCATCCACAAAAAGTGAAAATATATGATGATGACGCATCCCTCGGAACTTTTGTGTACCGTCTCTCAGAACTGGATCTTTTAGTCAGCGCACGTTTGCATGGCATCATTTTAGGACTCCGCTTTGGTCTACCCTTTATCGGCATCGATTCAGACGGCAAGATTCCGCAACTATGCGACACAATCGGAATGAGTGAATACGTCATTAAGGACACCGATTTCAGCAGAGATCGATTCTACGATACCGCTTGCAAAGCCTTGAAAAGCACCAGTGAACTGCGCAAATCCTTAATTGAACGTAACGCTGAATTAAAGCTTAAAGCGCAGGAAAACTGTAAATTCCTAAAGTTATACTTGAATAGTTTTTGTGAAGCAGGCATGACCTGATCCAAAGGGAATTGGTTACATGTATTTGAACGGCATAAAAACATATTTTCGATTGAAGCGAAACTTAGTCAAACCCTTGAAAGAGCTGCAGGCAGAACAGTGGCTATCTGTCCGGGAACTGGTATCATTTGCTTATCGTCAGGTTCCCTTCTACCGGGAATTGTATGACAACGCTGGTTTCATGCCGGAATCGTTGCGAGTTCCATCAGACATTCAGTTGGTGCCGAAAACCGACAAGACTATGTTCCAGAAATCAGATCCTGACAGGCTGCTTGCCGCTGGATTTGATGCTGACAAATTAATAAGGAAAAGAACCTCAGGTTCAACCGGATCTCCATTGGACGTGTTTTACACGCCTGATGATCGGATTTACCGCACCATATTGCACTTACGGATTCTCTTTTACAACGGTATGACTTTTAGAGATAAGATGGCACATATCAGCGATAGCCGAGATGTGCCGGACTATCGCTATACTTTTCAAAAATGGGGATTCCTGCCCAAGGAATTCGTTTACGCAGCCGATCCGTGTGATCAGCAGTTATTACTACTGGCAAAGATCAACCCTGCGGTTATTTACGGCTATGCATCAAGTATGATTCTATTGTCTTCGGAAATAAAAAAACTGGGGGGTTGTATCTTTCAACCCAAACTGGTGTTCACCACGGGAGAACTCTTAAACAGTGATGACCGCCAACTGATAGACCAGGCTTTTCGGGTGCAATTGCGGGACATATATGGCGTTGTAGAGATGGGCGACGTCGCCTGGCAGTGCCCTGAGATTAATGGATATCACCATAATATAGATAGCTTTTTAGCAGAAGTGATGAACGGTGATAATGCCGCTGAACCCGGTGAAACGGGAAAGTTGTGTTTAACCAATTTACATTCCAGGGCTATGCCTTTTATACGCTATGAAGTGGGAGATATTGTAACAGCACCACAAAACGATCCCTGCCCCTGTGGCTGCGCTTTCCCTCGCCTTGACGTTCTGCAGGGAAGAGCGGACGATTGGCTATATGCCATTGATGGTAAAAAGGTATCCCCCTTGATATTTGTGGTAGCTTCTATACCTGGCGTGCAGCAATACCGCATGATACAGAAGACTTATGACCAGCTGATCGTGGAGATTCTACCGGGGCCGGAGTACAGCGAGCTCACATTGAAGCATGTTTCCGACCACGTCCTAGAGGTTATGGGACCAGGAATAAACGTTGAAGTAGTTAAAGTTGATTCGATCCCTCAGCAGTCAGGCAAGATGCGGAGAGTCATCTCCGAAATTAATCAAAAAGAGAAATGAGATTACCTGATACAGTCGGCGTTTTATTCACCCCTATTTTAATTCTCTGGATAGGGTTGTTAGGTTGCGAACAGTCTGCTGGACAGAGCGAACGCATGGATTTTAGCTGGTCAGCTGACTTCGAACAAGGCAACGCCGCAGAGGTGCATCTGCGCGACGACGGCGCTATCGGATTTTCGATCAAGAAAGCTCCTGCAGGGAAAGAGTATTTATGGTTTTATTTTGAAGTCTATGGCAGCTCTGAAGATGCATTGGAGTTCGTGCTCGAAAATGCTGCCCGAGCGCATCAAACTGGGGGGCGTTGGAATATCACCAGGCCCTTCGTCTCTTCCGATGGTTTCAACTGGCAGCGAGCGGTTGACATTCACTATGGCAAAGAACCAGGGATAGGCCATTTATTTGGTGATCCGGTATTTCGGTTCAGGTCACCTGTTATAGCCGAAACGCTAAAAGTTGCATATTTCAGACCATATACGAGCCGCGATCTAAAGAAGTTTATTGTGCAATTCAGTGGTGATTCTCGGGTCCAGTTTTCTTTTCTAAACATCAGTGAGGAACGACGAGCCATTGAAGAAATCAAGATTATTAATCCAATTAAAAGCGATACGCTTCCAGAAATTTTAGTAGTAGCTCGCGAACACCCCGGGGAAACCCCGGCGTCTTTCGT
>CBDUWK010000115.1:0-6847 GCA_965370905.1 uncultured bacterium
GTTACCCGTGAACTGATAAGTAAAGAAAAAGGTTTTAGATATAGAGTCGTTAAAAACAATGATAAAGGATGAATATATTTTTTATATTAAAATTAATATGGAGGATATATAAATAGTATTAAGTTGAGTGAGTGCTTCCATCTCCTCCGGGCGTTGTTCGAGAATAACCTGATATTGATTGAGGGCATCGTCAATCCTGTTAAGACTAAGAAATAGTCCGGCGAGATTAAGGCGTTGGTCTATTTTTTCTGGATAGTTATCCACCAGGCGCTGCATATAGAAAGTGGCTGAATCGTGCTGATTTTTCTTTATCAATAGATCGCTCAAAAACAGTAGAACCTCGACATGCAAAGAATCTATTTCAAGGGCCTGATAGAGTTGATTGAGGGCATCGTCATATAGTTTCAAAGCGAAGTAATCCTCTGCCATAGCCAGATGAATGCTTGCTGAGGTGGAATCGTACATGAGGGCGCGACGATATTCAGAAATTGCGCGAGAGATATCACCTTGTTGATCGAAGATCACCCCGCGAATAAAATGTTCAACGGCCTGAGGGGATGTTTCTTGTTTGGGTAATTCTTCTTCGCTCGCAGTCGGCGGTTGGTGCGATGCACAGCCATAACATAGAAGCGCAACAAAACTCAGAAATACCGTATGTCGCAGGAAGCTTTTCATGAACCGGTTATAATCCTCATGATATCGTTGTAACTTATCAGCAGGAAAAATGCTAATATCAGCACCAGACCAACCTTCTGTATGTTCATTTTGACCTTGGTTGGAATAGGGCGGCGGATAACAGCTTCAACGCTTACGAATATCAGGTGGCTGCCATCCAGAACTGGAAATGGCAGTATGTTCAGCAACCCGATGCTTATCGAAACTTGGGCGATCAGAGAAAGATATTCTACAAAACCCGACCGGATAGATTGACCGGATATCTGCGCGATCCCGATAGGGCCTGCCAAACCTTTTATACTGGCTTGACCGAAGATGAGTTTCTTTATAATTTTCAGGCTCTCTGTAATTATAAAACCTGTCAATTTTACGCCGTACCAGGCAGCGTTTATAATGCCGACTGGTTCAAATTCAACCTTTGGATTGATGCCAATCCTGCCGTAGGAAATAATGCTATCACCGCGGGAATATTCTTCCCCCACCGGCACGAGATCGGCGCTGAACATTGAATCGGAATGTAGCCATGAAACTGACAGCGTATCTCCGGCTCGAGGATGTATAGCGTCAACCAGTTGCTGCCAGGTGAAAATACTGTCGCCGTCAATGGTAATGATACGGTCACCGATTTCTACACCGGCTGCTGCTGCCGGATATCCTTCAGGGACGAAACCAACCAGAGCTTCTTCGCTGGGAATTGGTGCGCCAACATGCCAGGTAAGCATAAAATAGACTATTATACCCAGTAAGAAATTCATAGTCACACCTGCCGTGATTACGAATGCTTTCTGGAGAAAAGTTTTCGACATGAATTCCCAGGGCGCGCCGGTAAGCGGATTATCGTCCATACTCTCATCTATCATGCCCGTCATTTTGACGTACCCCCCCAAAGGCACCCAGGCGATCTGGTACTCCGTCTCACCTATTTTCTTCGACCACATCTTAGGTGGAAATCCAAGCGAAAATACCTCGACTCTGATCCCCACCAGCTTGGCAGCTATAAAATGACCTAACTCATGGACGAAAATTATAACGCCCAGAACAACAATGAAAGCTAAGATTGTTAGAAGCATCCTGTATTCATATCCCTTTATTAAATTTTAATACCATCACGGCAATATACCCTCGCCCAGTTATCTATCTCCAGAAAATCATCAAGTTCAAAGGAATCCGGGGGGTTGAAAGCCGCAAGAGCGTTTTCGTTAATGTTGATTATCTTGTTAAAGGATATTCGCTTATCTAAGAAGGCTTCAACAGCCACCTCATTGGCAGCGTTCAAGACGGTGGCGTATCCATCACCTTTTTCCAAACACTGGTAAGCGAGATTAAGGCACGGAAATCTCTCGAAATCGGGAATTTCAAAATCGAGTGATCCAATTTTCGCCAGATTAGTCGAAACGAATTGTGCAGATAACCGATCAGGATAGGTAAGAGCATATTGGATGGGGATACGCATGTCTGGTTGGGAGAGCTGCGCTTTAATAGAACCATCTATAAACTCGACCATGGAATGCACTACCGATTGCGGGTGAATGACCACTTTAATTCGATCAGGCTGAAGGCCGAACAAGTAATGCGCCTCAATGATTTCCAGACCTTTATTCATTAAGGTGGCACTGTCCACGGTAATCTTCGGTCCCATCTGCCAGTTGGGATGTTTTAATGCCTCTTCCGGAGTGATGGTTTCGAATGTGTCAACCGGTCTGCGCAGGAAAGGTCCGCCTGAAGCAGTCAGGATTAGCTGTTTAACCTGGTGCGGATCCTCTCCGCGTAAGCATTGCAGCACTGCGGAATGTTCAGAATCTATGGGCACTAAAAGTCCATCGCTTTCAGCCACAGCCTTCATGACCAGGGAGCCGGCCATAACCATACTTTCCTTATTCGCTAATGCCACAACCTTGCCTGCTCGCAGCGCGGCCAGGGTTGCTCGCAGTCCCACGGCACCAACCAGCGCGTTGACGACAATATCGGCATCAGTATCCTCAGCCAATTCGACCAGAGCTCCGTTACCAACGAAAATCTCGCAGGTGTTGTCACCTAACAATCGGCGCAACTCTCGTTCTGAATCTGGATCCGCGACGGCAATCATTTTTGGGCCGAAATCCCTGACCTGATCAACCAGCTTGTCAACCTGGGAACGAGCGGCCAGGCTGTGTACGCGAAATTCGTCACCCAACTGGCTGATGACGTCCAGAGTATTACAGCCTATGGAACCGGTGGAACCCAGAATTGCTACATTCTTCATCTGATCGTACAGTCTACTGTTGTATCATCGAAAGCTGACAGCCAGGCCAGCGGTAATCTGAGAAAACTTACCTATATTGTAATCGGCGAATAACTTGACAAACGGGAAAGGTGTGACGTTTAAGCCCAGCGTTAGCCGAGTAGTCCTGGTATCAATAGTGTGTTCAACTGGTTCGTTAGGTAGTAAGGGATTATCTTCGACATATGTATACTCAATGTCCATTTTGGTCCAGTCAATTCCAAATCCGGCATACGGCGTTATCACTAAAAAGCTCTTAGACACCGCCAAATCCAAACTGAAATGACCAGATGTCAGTATGTCTCCTGCCTTGAATCTGTGGTACGCCGCAATTATGGCAATATCGGGCATGGCAGGAATAGGCAGATGAGGTGAGACGTTCTTTTTAATACCACCGCCATACAAACTCAAGCTCTCGTCTTGGAATGGAACGCTTATAGCTCGCGCCATAAGTTCAATGTCCATCGGTAAACCCAATCCTACCTGAACTGTGGGCATTGCTATAAATGAGATGTCGGAGGCGTCATAAATATCACTCTCCCCTTCGGGGATAATCAGCATCATGGTGCGAACGCCGATATCAAATCCAAGCACACCGTGGGTTTTGGCGGAATTGTATATACCACCGCCAACAGCCATCCCGAAGGCTTCAACTATAGGAGTTGCAACCTCATCGATCTCTTCCTTGGCGTATTTTTCAAATTCGGAAAAGAAATTTACATCCGTGGCCATTGCCTCTGAAGACAAGGATAATCCCATAAACAACATTAGTATAAGATGAGTCAACCGCTTCATCGTTAGTCCTTCCTATTTAAAATGTAATTTTCACTTTATTATGCTGATTTCCGTATTCTTATGGCATCAGGCTTGGGATACATATAACCATCAGCCATTGATTCGATCTTTAAAATCTCATCTCGATTGAAGGGA
This sequence comes from uncultured bacterium, assembly GCA_965370905.1. Classification (GTDB taxonomy): domain Bacteria; phylum Electryoneota; class B3-LCP; order B3-LCP; family B3-LCP; genus JALGVT01. Next base: position 3,866 of record CBDUWK010000115.1, read on the forward strand.
ACCTCCTCCCACTCAAGATTCCAAGCATTGGCGAAGGCTGTAGGGATAGCTACACGCAACCTCTCGCTCGTGGCTGGTTCTATCGAAATATATGAATTATTATCGGTGCTGCGAAGACCAAACAATTGAGCTAAATCAACTGCATTTTCACCCAGTCGGATAGATCCGTGCTGTAGTAAAACTCCGGGGAGAAATCGCTGCGCCGATCCTATCCATTTGCTGCCATCAAGCTGTACTTCCCACCTGGAAACAGCGTCGAAACAGAGAGGGCTGCCATTCTTGAGATTCTCAGGTTTAGCCGCAGCGTGGCTACTGGCTCGAACTAATTGGGCTTCCAAACCTGCCGCATGCGCTGCCGCCACAAATATCTCCCCAATAGTCCGCAGAACTTCCCCCCTATTCCCCTTGAAAATCGGATGGTTTTCGGGAATAGTTAAACAATATGTAAGCTCATTATCGTGTAAAACCGCGCGACCACCAGTAGGTCGCCTCACGATGGGAATTCCTTGCTGTTGACATCGAGCAACAACTTCCTCAGGAAATTGCTGATGAAAGCCTAAAGAAAGAGTCGGTTTTCCCCATGAATATAACCGCAGTGAGAGCACCCCCGATTGGCGCGATTCCTCTGCGAGGTAATAATCAGCCGCCATGTTAAAGGAACCCATCCGGAGCAGATCGAAAATAAGACGTCCTGGAAGTCTGTTAGATGACACCGCGCTCACTGCCTTCGATAAAATCTATTATATGCTGAATTTCGGGAACGATTTCCATTTCATTCCTGACTTTTTCGATCCCCTGCGAGACATTTAGATTTGAGAGATAAATCAGTTTATATGCATGCTTGATGGCGGCAACCACGTCTGCCGAAAAACCTCTTCTCTTTAAACCTAAGCTGTTCAAACCGGCAAATCGGAGCGGTTCGTTTGCTGCTAAAATATAGGGAGGCACATCTTTGGGCACGCGCGTCCCGCCGGCTATGAATGCGTGTTTGCCGATATGGACAAACTGATGCACCGGGACAACCCCGCCGATAATCACCTGTTCCTCAATAATAATGTGTCCAGCGAGATTGACCGAATTGGCTATGATAACTTTATCGCCTAATACACAATCGTGCGCCACGTGCGAATACGCCATTAGCAGACAATCTGAACCTATGATGGTCTTCCCGGTAGTTTCAGTACCGCGATTAATGGTCACGAATTCGCGTATCATGGTTCTATCACCGACGATGGCTACCGATTCTTCGTCCTGAAATTTAAGGTCTTGAGGGACAGTACCGATCACAGCACCGTTGAACACACGAACTGCAGCTCCTATACGCGCACCGTTTGCAATTAACGCATGAGGACCAATCTGTGTGCCTGCTCCAATTTGAACGTTCGCTTCCACAATGCTGTACGGTCCGACTTCGACGTCTTCGGCTAATTCCGCTTTGGGATCTATAATAGCAGTTGAATGGACGCTCATACTGGCTCCTTATCGCGCACGACTGCGGACATTACAGCTTCGGCTACAACTACGTCGTTTACGAAAGCTTTTCCCTCCATCCGGCATATACCCCGTCGGAAGAATTCCAATTCCACCTGCAGGACTAATTGATCCCCGGGAACCACCGGTTTTCTGAAACGAACTTTATCCAATCCGGTGAAGAAAACCAGCTTCCCTTCAGGATCATCGACAGAGTTCAACAACAGGACACCGCCCGCCTGTCCCAACGCTTCGATAACCAGAACACCGGGCATAATGGGATAACCGGGGAAATGACCCTGGAAGAATGGTTCGTTAATGGTTACACATTTTATTCCACAAACCTTTTCACCGGGCGATAAATCGACAATTTTATCAATTAATAAGAAAGGGTATCTGTGAGGCAGTATTCTGGCGATGGCTTCCGAATCGAAGATGACGTCCGCTGAAGTTTTGCCACGATAGGTGCGGATAAGTTTTTTCTTATCATATTCCTTGCGCAGTAATCGTACAAGTTCTACGTGCGAGGCGTGACCGGCGCGTGCGGCCAAGACATGTCCCTGTATAGGAAAACCTAAGAGAGCTAAATCTCCCATCAAGTCGAGGGTTTTGTGCCTTACCGGTTCGTTGTAGTATCGCAATTCACGACCATCCAATATTCCATTATCCCCCTTTATTACTTCAGAGGTCATCCCAAATAGCTTTTTAAGACGATCTAATTCAGATGCATCCACTTCGCGATCTACAATTACCACGGCATTATCGAGACCTCCACCCTGGATCAATCCCTGATCTTTCAAAGATTCGACTTCCGAAAGGAGACAGAACGTTCTGGCAGAAGCGAAATCATTGACGAACTCTTCCTTCAGATCATACAGAGAAGTATATTGGGTCCCCAAGACAGGATTACGATAATCGATCATATAGGTTATGCGAAAAGCAGGTGCTGGCACTACGACCAGGTCTATTCCCTGTTCTTCGTTGTGATAGATGATGGTCTGCTCAATTTCGAGGTATTCTTTCGGTGCTTCCTGATCTTCAATTCCAGCCTTAATCAGAACGTCGACGAAAGGTTTTGCGGATCCGTCACAAACCGGTGGTTCACCTGAGGTAAGTTCTATTAACACGTTATCTATTTCGAGACCAGCCAGAGCGGCGAGTACGTGTTCCACAGTGTAGATTCTCACTTCATCTTTGCCTAATATAGTCCCACGCGAAATATCCACAACATTATCTATGATCGCTGGAATCGGGACGGAATTGGCTATGTCGAGCCTCTTAAATTTTATACCGTGTCCTTCCGGAGCAGGATGAAAGGTAAGAGAACAAGGCTTGCCAGTATGCAGACCAATACCTGAGCAGGAGATTGAACTTTTAATGGTACGCTGTTTTTGCAGCATATTACTTCTCTTCCGATTTCTTTTGCAATTCAGAGAATTGTTTTTCGAGTTGATTCACGACCCTGGCAAGCTGCGGTAGTTTTTTGTGAACGGCTTGTAATCTAAGCTCATC
>CBDUWK010000116.1:0-6837 GCA_965370905.1 uncultured bacterium
ATGGGTGTCCGGCCCGGTATTTTCCAGAAATTCGGGAAATAAATTAAAATAATTATTTTCTTGACAAAATATTTATTTATTTGTAAATACCTGAAACACATTTCTACAGGTGCAAATTTACTGCTAATTTTATAAGAATGAGAAATTAGTTGTTTTAAGTTATTTTTTTCACAATATTTGCAACTTCCTATCGGCTTATTAAGTTTTAGATATTACCATATATTTAATAGTTAATACTTTTGACAACACTTTTAACATATCCGGGGAGGGTGATATGAGAACAAAATTATTACTATTTACCGTGGTATTAATTCTATTTTTTACGGGGTCAGTGATTGCTCAGGGAACTACCGTTAAGGGAGTTGTTATTTCCGGTGAAGACCTGAATCCACTGGCGGGCGTAAATATTATCGTAAAGAATACGCTGAAAGGAACAACCACGGATTTAGATGGCGTATATCTTCTGGAAGATGTTTCTTCTGAGGATATACTGGTTTTCATGTACGTGGGTTTTTCAGATCTGGAAGAAACAGTTGGTGACCGTGAGGAGATTAATGTTCGTTTGACACCTCAGGCTATTTCCACGGAAGCGATCGTGGTCATTGGCTATGGCACCCAGACACGAAAAGAAGTTACCAGTGCCATTTCTTCAATCGATGAGGGCGCTTTCACACATGGCGCTATTACCGATCCTCAGGCACTGCTTCAAGGCCGAATAGCGGGTGTGCATATGACGTCGAGCAGTGGTGATTTAGGTGCGGCTTCCGTGATCCAAATCCGGGGCGGTACATCTGTATCGGCCGGAAACTCGCCGTTGTATGTGATTGATGGTGTTCCGATTGATAATAGTTCAGTGATGCCCGGTGGTGTCGAGATCAGCGAAGGCACAGTGGATAATCCCCTGGACTTGCTGAATCCTCAGGATATTGCTTCCATTGACGTTTTAAAAGACGCATCTGCAGCGGCCATTTATGGCGCCAGGGGCGGGAATGGCGTTATCCTGATTACCACTAAAGAAGGTCAACCCGGCGGTTTAGTCCTGAATTACAATGGTTGGGCCAGTATTAAGAGCCAGACCACAAAATTGGACTTTTTGAACGCCAGTGAGTACAAGGCTTTTGCGGACCAGGCCGGCGCTACCCCAGATATGGGAAATAAAACTACGGACTGGCAGGATGAGATTGTCAGGGATGCCTTTTCGCAAAATCATAGCATTTCCTTTAGTTCAGGCACCGAGAACACGTCGTACCTGGTTTCGTTGGGCTACCTGGATGAGCAGGGCATCGTGCTGAATTCGGAACGGCAACGGATTTTAGTCCGCTTAAATCTCACCCATAAAATGCTCGATGGAAAATTGCGTTTGGGATTGCGCATGAATCCTAGCTATATCAAGCGTAATAATACGCCGTATAATCAAGTCGCAGGCTACTATGGTGGCACGTTCACAAACGTGTACAAAATGAATCCTACACAACCGGTGTATAATCCCGATGGGTCATATTTTGAGTATCCGGGCTCGACAACAATCCGGAATCCGGTTGCCCTGGTTAATGAAATCAAGGATGAATCCGAGACCATGCTCATCTTCGCTAATACAACCGCAGAATATGATTTCATCCCGGAATTAACATTTAAGATAAATCTGGGATTGAATCGCACCGTTGCCTCCCGGAATTCATATGAACCGACGATTTTACCGTATGCGGCAGCTTTTGGCGGCAGAGCGGTGGTAGCGAATAACACGAGACAAAATGTATTATTTGAGACGACACTAAATTATCGTTTAGATATCGACGCCGGTCAGAGACTGCAAGCCTGGGCAGGATATACGTTTCAGGAATTCGATAACTTTCAAACTGGAGCAACCGGTCAGGATTATGTCACTGATAGCTGGTATTACAATAACCTTTCAGGGGGAGCCGATTTTACAGAGCGACCAACTTCCTGGAGAGATTCGAACCGTTTAATCTCTTTTCTTGGGCGCGCTACTTACAGCCTTTATGGTAAGTACCTGTTCAACGCCGCCGTCCGCCAGGAAGGGTCTTCCCGTTTTGGAGAGGATAACAAATGGGGTACATTCCCCTCTGCATCGGTGGGATGGCGCCTCTCTGAAGAATCATTTATGCAAGGTATGGGCAGCCTGAGTGACTTGAAATTAAGACTAAGTTATGGCGTTACCGGAAACCAGGATATTGGTAATTATCGTTCATTGGTTATACTTGGTCCGGGAGCCAATGCCGTTATCGGGGATGAGGTAAGGACGGGTGTAGCCTCGACGCAGTTAGCCAATCCCGATCTGAAGTGGGAGGAAACCACCCAGACAAACCTGGGGATAGACTTTGGCTTACTGGAAAACAAAATTTCCGGATCGATTGATCTTTATACCAAAACAACCGATGATTTATTAATCGAGTTTGCTGTTCCACAGCCGGCAGTGGTAGAGACCGCTATTGATAATGCCGGAAAAGTGAAAAATGAGGGAATTGAGATCATGTTGAATTCGATTAATATAGCCTCCGGAGATTGGTTCTGGCGGACCAGTTTAAATTTTACATCTAATAAAAATGAAGTGGTTAGTTTAGGAACACGGGAATATATTATAACCGGACGAATCGGCGGCGCCGGACTATCCGATACACAGGCGCAAATTGTTTTACCAGGTGAGCCATTATACACATTCTTCGGCCCCAAATTCCTGGGATATGATGAAGATGGAGCAGAAATATTATCAAACCATCCCGGGAACTCCCTGGCGAACTCAGGACCTCTTAATGATGGAAGGTTTATTTTAGGCAACGCTCGACCGGACTGGACTCTCGGCTTTACGAGTATCACACAGTGGAAGAAATGGGACTTCAGGTTCAACTTCAACTGGGTGTACGGAAATGATATTTTGAATAATACGGCCATGGAATACCAGCGGCCTTCCAATGTTTTTACTGGTATTAATCTTCTTTCAGGCGCGGTAGATGATGTGAATAATGGAATGGATCCTGGAGCTACGACTGCCTTTAGCGACCGATTCATCGAAGACGGATCGTTCATCCGCTTGCAGAACGTAACCGTGGGTTACAGCTTCGACACTGCCTGGTTCAGAACCTTACGAGTATACCTGAGCGCTGATAACTTATTTGTGCTAACCGACTACACGGGTTATGATCCGGAAGTTAACACTTATGCAGAGATGCGTGGAGTGTCTACCATGGGGATGGACTATACCAATTATCCTAGAGCCCGGACCTTTACGGTCGGTTTAAATATTGGAATTAGATAGCTTAAAAAGAGATAGGAGGACAAGCTATGAAAAATTATAGAGTGCATTATTTTTTGGCGTTCCTTTCAATAACCTTGCTTTTCTGGACCTGTACGGATTTAACAGAGTCGCCATACAGTGTTGTAACGCCGGATAATTTTTATAATACGGAAGAAGAGTTAGTCGCAGCCGTAGTCCCGGTCTATAACGTTTTACTCCAATATGACTGGAACGCATATTCTCACTTGCAGGAAGTTTCCTCGGATGAGATATTCGTACCCACGCGGGGCGGTGATTGGGACGACGGAGGAAAGTGGAGGGTATTGCAGGAACATAAATGGGGTCCCACCCACACCGAGATAAACGGTGCCTGGTTAAATGCCTTCAGGGGCATCGCCTTCGCCAACTCCACGCTGGAAAACTTAGAAAGCTCGACCAGTGGCTCGGCTCTCATTCCTGTCGCTATCGCGGAAGTAAGAGTGCTAAGGGCCTTTTATTATTGGTCGCTGTGTGATTTGTTCGGCGATGTGCCCATTGTCACTACCACGGTCACCGATCCTGAAAATCCCCCGAAACCCAATACCCGGCAAGAAGTGTACGATTTCGTCGTGACAGAAATTACCCAAGCGCTGCCGAACCTCGAAGTAACCTTTGATGCGGGAAATTACGGCCGGGTAACCCAAGGGGCTGCAAACTCTATTCTCGCCACCGTTTATCTGAATGCCGAGGTTTATACCGGAACACCACGGTGGAACGAATGTGATCTTGCCTGTGACGCCGTCATTAATTCCGGTCTGTACGATCTGAATCCCGAATATGGGGATAACTTCCTACTGGCTAATGAGGGACCCACTAACCCAGAGAATATCTGGGTGGTTGGCCATAAGGCAGAAGGTGGTGTGGGATTTTTATTACATATGGCAACCTTGCATTACAGTCAGTTACCTGCATCACCCTGGAATGGCTTCGCCGTTCTGGCCGACTTTTATAGTAAATACGACACCAGCGATGTGCGCTTCGATCATATGCTTGTGGGACCGCAGTTTGTGTTAGGTGGACCGAACGCCGGCGACGTAGCCTTAGATCGTGAAGGAAATCCACTGGTTTTTACTGTGGAATCTCCCCTCCTCGGCGCCACTGAAGCGAATGGCCCGCGCATCCTCAAGTGGGAACCCGATCCCAACCAGAGTGGCGGAGATGCCGGTAATGACTTCGCTCTTTTCCGTTACCCGCATATCCTGCTCGCCAAAGCGGAAGCTTTGAACGAAATCAGCGGGCCTAACCAGGACATTCTCGACCTGATTGACTCGGTAAGGGTACGTTGCTTTGACGCTTTTGTGCCACTTTCTCTTGGTGATTACAGTACTAAAGAACTATTGCGGGACCGCATTCTTGATGAGCGCGGTTTTGAGTTATTATGGGAGGGATTCCGTCGTCCGGATCAGATCAGAACCGGGCACTTTCTCGAGGCATGGACATTAAAAGAAGCAAGTGACGGTGCGCATAGAGAACTCTTTCCCGTACCGCAGAGTCAGTTGGATGCAAATCCCAACCTGAAACAGAATGATGGATATTGATGCTCGTACGGCAACATTTTTATTAAACTAACTATTTATAGGCGAACGGCCCCGATTTTCGGGGCCGTTTGTTTTTTATATCGATCAGGACGATTTATGACTGGATTCCGTGTCAAGCACGGAATGACATAACCAAATAACTAAGCTTTTCATTCCTTTATCCAGTCTCAAGAATTGAATCTTTTTTTTCTATAGATTAAATTACTCTCTATGTTCAGATTGAAAAAAATCTTTTATCTATGCGGAATAAGTCTTATTCTGCTGCTCTCATGCAATAAGAAACTGCCAGTTATTCAAATCGATCGTCTGTTTACTTTACTCCCCCCTGATTACACTCAATTAGAATTTGAAAATACCCTGGTTGATGAAACGGATTTTAATGTCTTTAAGTATCGTAATTATTATAACGGTGGCGGTGTAGCTATCGGAGATATTAACAATGATGGCCTGCCGGACGTGTATCTAATCGCCAATCAGAAATCCAACAAATTATTCCTGAATGAGGGTAATTTCCAGTTTAGGGATGTAACGGGGCGGGCAGGAGTTGCCGGGACCCATAACTGGTCCACCGCGGTATGTATGGTCGATATTAACGGCGATCAGCGGCTGGATATTTATGTCTGCAACTCAGGAAATATCAAAGGTGATAACCGCGCTAATGAGCTCTTTCTCAATCAGGGAAATAATGAAGATGGTATACCTACCTTTATAGAAACTGCAGCTGAATATGGAATCGATAATAAGGGGTTTTCCAATCAGGCTGTTTTCTTTGATTATGACAGAGATGGCGATTTAGATCTGTATGTACTCAATAATGCCTTCCGGGCTATGAGCTCCTTTGATTTATCAAATAATTTGCGCTACGAAGGGGATCGGCATGGTGGCGACTGGTTATATCGAAATGATAACGGCAGATTCGTGGATGTTCGAGAAAAGGCAGGCATCTATAGAAGTGTCATTACGTTTGGATTGGGAGTATCGGTCTGCGATATCAACAATGACCAATGGGCGGATATTTATGTGGCCAATGATTTTTTCGAACGGGACTATCTTTATATCAACAATCATGATGGTACCTTTACAGAAAAACTGGAAGAGATGATGCAACACATTAGTCTCTCTTCTATGGGTGGAGATATTGCCGATCTTAATAATGATGGATTTATGGATATTGTCGCAACTGATATGCTTCCGGAAGATGATTACCGGTTGAAAACCACGTTTATATTCGAATCCTTTGGCTTCAAAAAAAAGAAAATCGAATGGGGCTACTATTATCAGTTCTCACAGAATGTGCTCCAGTTGAACAGAGGGTTTACTCCGGAACAGCGCATGTTTTTCAGTGAAATCGGATTGCTGGCCGGCATGGCAGAGACCGATTGGAGCTGGGGAGCATTGATTGTGGACTTAAATAATGACGGATTAAAGGACATCTTCGTTTCAACCGGCATTTATCGGGATGTTACCGACCAGGATTATCTTGTATACCTTATGCAGAAAGATAATATCCGCAAGATCTTACAGGACGACCGGGTTGATTTTCCCGAACTTATACGAAAAATTCCCTCCACGAAGCTCCCCAATTACGCGTGTCGCAATAATGGTGATTTAACCTTTACTAATCAGGCAGCGGCATGGGGATTGGATAATCCCAGCTTCTCGAATGGTGTTGCTTACGGTGATCTGGACGGAGACGGTGATAATGACCTGGTTATTAACAATGTCAATCAACAGGCTTTTGTATATCGGAACGAATCCGATTCCCTGACCGTTAATCATTATTTGAGAGTGAAACTGGTCGGAGAAGGCATGAATTCTTATGGCATTGGATCGAGGGTGACACTCATATGTGCTGACCGAAAGACCTTTGTTATGGAACAAATGCCCATGAAAGGATTTCAGTCTTCTGTTGATTATGTCCTTACCTTCGGATTGGGAGCGTGTGACCTGGTGGACACATTGATCGTTGATTGGCCGAATGGATTCCGGAAAAAAGTGTAAAATGTC
>CBDUWK010000117.1:0-6833 GCA_965370905.1 uncultured bacterium
GGTTCAGTAACAGTTGTCTTATTTTTTCACCATCAACTTTGGCAGGGCAGGCTTCTGTGGGGAAATCCTGTTCGATTTTTAATTTTCCTCCGGATCTTGCTTCAGTAAGTTCGATAGCTTGTTTAAAAATTGGTTCTAATGGTTGACGTGTGAACTCGCCGGAACAATCCTGGGTAAGAATCAGGAGGTTGGAGGCTATGCGATCAAGGGAATTGACTCCTTCGATGATTCGCTTGGTCATCTTCAGACCGGAGCTATTCTCAGCCAGGTCCTCAGCTAAAAGTCCGGCGAAACCTTTTATTCCCGCGAGAGGATTACGCAACTCATGAGCCACCTGAGCGGCCATCTCACCTAACGCTGCCAGCGTCTTCTGATGTAGGATGCGGCGTTCTAGTTCGCGTACATGGGAAAAATCATCGAATGTTTCTATAAGGCCAATTCGTTCACTGCCGGTGGATGTAATCCATGACGAGGAACATTTAATGGGGATAGATCCCCCATTTCTTAAGGGAAGTTCGCGTTCTACTCCCTGCACGGGCTTTCCTGTGGCCATAGTCTGCATCACGGGTGCTTGTTCACCTGATTCACCGCAGAAAAGCTCATGGTAGTTTTTCCCGATGACATCGTCGGCGATATAGCCGGTCATATCCTCTGCAGTACGGTTAAAAATGGTGATACGACCTTCGAGGTCTGTGGCAATGACTCCCGATCCTATGGACGAGAGGATATCTTCAAGGTAATGGTTTACCTGATCTAGTTCCTGGTTTTTCTCCTGGAGTTCGAGGTTGGTTTCTTCGAGCTCCCGGGCTAATCCATCAGCGGCTTTTTCCAGTCGCCTGTAGGCTTCGTTCAGTGTGGAGGTGCTACGATTGAAATACTGAAAGGCCTCTACAAGTGCTATCAGTTCTTCATCTTTCCTGATCTTATCCACATTCTGCAGTTGGTCTGCTTTAATCATCCTTTATGGATCACTTTAAGAATATTTGAAAATTTACTGGTTGAAAGAATCGACGGTGGAATTTAAAACCAACTATGCGAAGATTATTTTGTAAGAGTCCGAGCCGGGTTATAACCACTTGATTACCACATAACTATAAATTGCCTCATCCCTGCAGGTATATACAATACTAAAGAAGTGATGTGCCGCTTCATGCCAATATAAACCATTTTGCCGGTACAGGCAAACATTTTCTATTTTTTTGTGAGGGTATCGCCATCCCTTAAAATAATAAAATTAAAAAAGAGTTCATTATTATTAGATAATTTTGGAGTATTTTCGTGCAGAAGTTGTATCTTCCAACTGATGTTTTTTTAGGTTAGCACGAAATTTCGCTTGACATAGATGAAAAATTATATTAAATTTATATGCAATAATATAATCCCTCCGTTATCAGGGGCTTTCTAAAAGAATAGGGCAGCATTCCCAGAGAGGCTCGATATGAAGAAAACCGCACTCCTTCCAGGGATCGTTCTCATCCTCATCCTTTATTGCTATCCGGGTTCATGTAAATGGGTAACCGTCCAACCCGGATCACAACATCCAGATTTACAAGTCGAATCGTCCGATCGAGGAGGACTTACTGTCCAGCTCCGTCTCTCGGGTTTTGAATCAACCCCGGTCAGAATATTCGAGCGCGATTTCGAAAGGATCAGTTTTGAGGGCTATGGGAGCTTTGGGGATTTAGGTCAACCGGAAATTCCCGTTCTGCGGAAGCTGCTGCGTTTGCCTGATCGGGAAGGTTGGCGCTTTAAGATCGTCGCTGCAGATTTCATCGACATAGAGGGCTATGCCGTTTCACCGGTGCAAGGGGAAATCGTTGAAACTCCAGATGGCGCTGTCGAACCGGAACCCTCGATTGATGAGAGCGCTTACATGCAGGATCGCTGGTATCCCAGCGAACTTGTGAGCTTATACCAACCGGTCATCATGCGGGGATTCCGTTTAGGTCAAATAGAATTACACCCGGTGCAGTTCAATCCTGTAAGAGAAACACTTCGTGTTTACCGCAACTTGGAGGTAAGGATACGTTTTGAAGGGGCGGGTGAAAACTGTATTGATAATACCAGATCCAAGAAATCTAAGATATTTTCAAGACTGGTCAATTCGACAATTATTAATCCGCAAACATTCGTTACCGATGATGATGAGGTACTGGGAGGTTATCTCTTCATCGCTCCGCCCAGCTTCTTCAATTCGACCTGGCTGGACGAATTAATTGAATGGAAACGCCAAAAGGGTTTTCCATGTACTTTGCTCAGTACAAGCACTACGGGGACTTCAGCTTCCGCCATTAAAACTTACATTCAGAATAACGTCTATAATGCCTGGGATGTACCGCCAGACTATCTGGTGCTGGTGGGAGATTCCGATCAAGGTATGGCGACGCATAATTATTACCCTAGCCCATATAATGATGCAACTGACCTCCCCTACACCCTTCTTGAAGGAGATGATTACTTCCCTGATATGCTGGTAGGAAGACTGTCGGTCGATTCGGATTACCCCGACCTGGCAATGGTCTGTACCAAAACAATTAAATATGAGTCCAATCCCTATATGGGTAATACGGGGTGGTTCAGTCGGGGCTTAATGGTTTACGATTATAACGGATCTCTCTCGTGCCAGAATGTGAAAAACCGCTGCCGCGACCTGATGTTGGAGCATGGATACGCGACAGTTGATACGGTAACGAATCCGCCATATTATTCGGGGGGGAGTTTAATCAATGCGAAGATAAACAACGGCGTTACCTTCGTTAATTACCGAGGGTACGGTTCCTATACCAGTTGGACCCCACCGTATTATAATGTTGGCGACATAAGTTCACTTACCAACGGATTCATGCTGCCCGTGATCACGTCGATCGTTTGTGGTGGCGGGAACTTCGCCAGTTCTTCCGATCCCTGTTTTGGTGAGGCTTGGATACGGTATGGATATTCGATAAACAATCCCAAGGGTGCGGTTGCGTTTATGGGACCTACTTGCCTATACACTAGTACACGCTGGAATAACTGCATCGATGGAGGTATCTACCAGGGGATTTTCGTCGAAGGGATAAGGGACGTTGCATCGGCGCTGCTACGCGGAAAGATCGAACTGTACTATGGTATGCCTAACAACCAGGGTCCGGGTGGGCCTACCAATTCTGTCGAATGTTATTTCCACATTTACAATATCTTAGGTGACCCTGGCTTGGAGATGTGGACAGGAGTTCCGGCGAATCTAGTGGTAAACCATCCTGATAATCTTCCCTTAGGAGTAAATTACTTCAATCTAAGCGTCGAGAGTTCCGGGGCAGCAGTAGAGGATGCGCTGGTATGTGTATACGGTTCGAATACCGGTTACCAAATTACGGACTGGACGGACGAAAATGGTGAAGTTATTCTTGATCTGGCTGGCGCCTCGACAGGTGCATACAACGTAACGGTTACAGGACATAACTTGCACCCCTATAGGGGAGCTCTAACCATAAACCAGGAGACGGTGTCGTTGGCAGTGTCAGATTTCACTATAGATGATGATATGAGCGGCGAATCGAGCGGTGATGGTGATGGTGTGGTCAATCCGGGAGAAACAATAGAACTCGTTGTCACGTTGGCAAACACGGGTAGCAGCACGACTGCAACCTCCGTTTCAGGCACGGTATCGACCGTTGATCCTTACGTTAACATCACCCAAAATTATCTCAACGGACCTAACGCAGCTCCAGGAAACACTTCTCTCCTGAGTGATGATTTTAACCTGGTCTTCTCACAAGAAGCGCCTCACAGTCACGTTATACCAATAATTCTCGATGCCTCGTGTTCACAAGGATCGTGGACCAATCTGATAAATTTAGAAGTTGTAGCGCCGCTTGCAGAAGCGCTTGAATACGAAGTGCAAAATCCCACAGGCATTTTAGAGCCTGGGGAAATTGCAGATCTGACCGTAACAATAATGAACTCAGGTGGAGATCCTCTGGTAAACTGCGCCGGAACGTTATCGTCGTTGGACGACATGGTCATAGTGGTGGATGATTATGGTTACTGGGGTCAGATTAACCCGGGAAACTCATCTGAAAACGGATCAAATCTATTTACGCTGCAAGCCGCCGGCAACTGCCCTCCGGGATGGATGGCTCCGTTAGAATTGATCGTTACCTCAGGAAATTATATAGATACTTTGACGATCAATTTCACTGTTGGTCGAATTACCGATTCAGATCCAACGGCTCCGGATGCTTATGGTTACCGTTGCTTCGATTCGAGAGATGTGGGGTATGAACAGATTCCGGTTTACGATTGGTTAGAAGTTTCTACGCAGCCGGGTCAAGTGACATTAAATCTGCCCGATAACGGCAACGAACAGGATACTTCCGTTACCCGGAACCTGCCCTTCACTTTCCGATATTACGGAGAGGATTACAACCAAATCACGATCTGTTCCAACGGCTGGCTTTCGATGGGGAATAGCGTTAATTATGTTAGCTTCCGCAACTGGAACATACCCGGAGCATTAGGGCCGCCGGCGATGATTGCCGCTTTCTGGGATGATTTAAGATTGCAGAGCGGAGCTTCCGCTAATTACATCTACGATGCGGTCAACAACCGAGTAGCAGTAGAATGGAAAGATTGGAAAACCGCCACGGGGTCGGGTACTAATAGGTTTGAGATTTTCCTGTACGATCCTGCTTACGTTATCACCCCCACCGGAGACGGCGTTATCGAGTTCCAATATCATACCTTCAACAACGCAGATTATAGCGAGAACTACTGTACTATCGGGATCGAAAACTGGGATCAGTCAGATGGAGTAAAGGTAACGTACGCCAACTATTACACGCTTGGTTCCCAGACGTTATCAGCGGGTGTAGCGCTCAGGTTTACCACAGCTATTGACTACATATCCACAATTCCTGATATGGACGTAACATTGACTTATAATTCCGGCTCTCCTGTGCCGGTTGGGGGTGGTTATCTCAACTTTGACGTAACCCTGCAAAATAACGAAACTGTGCCAGTTAATTTCGATCTGTGGATAGAGATTCCTCCTCAGGTAGTACCGCCAACAGTGCCTACTCGTACCTTAACCTTCCCGGGTGGCTATTCCATCTTTCGCCCTGACATGGACTGGCCCATTCCTGCCAGCTGGCCCGCGGGAAACTATCAGATGGTCTGGAATGTCGGTAATTTAGCCACTACCACGATCTGGGCTGCCGACAGCTTCCCCTTCAGTAAGTCCACCGTTTCCAATTGCAGCACCTACACTTTTTCTCAGGTTGACGGCGATCCCTTGGACCAACTCTTTGTGGGGATCGATCTCGGCGATTTAGCTTCAGTCAGCGAATTTGCCCTGTTAGGGAGTTACCCCAATCCCTTCAATCCCAAAACCACGATAAGGTTTGCGCTGCCAGAAGCAGCAGAAGCAACTTTGGCTATATTCGATATTTCCGGCCGCTGTGTATCCATGCCAGTTAACGCCTTTATAACGGCAGGAATTCACGAAGTTACCTTTGATGGAAGTCGGTTAGCATCAGGGATTTATTTCGTGCGTTTTAAGGCTGGGGATCTGACTGATATGGCGAAAGTGGTGCTTTTAAAGTAGAAGTTAGACCATAGATAAAGAACTCAGAAAAGGCACGGAAGGACGTGCCTTTTTTATCGACAAAATGGAGGTCGGCACAAGGCTGATCATCGACTATATTAAATTATGTTAATTGAGCCGACGCTCGAGGCGGATCTCAGCAAGGATGGGAATACCAGCAAAACCAATTATCTCTTCGCCGTGGTGTTCGGCTACAGCACTGGAAAGGATCTCTGTAAGACGAAAACCCATTTTCTGGTAAAAACAGAGGGCTGGAATGTCGTCGTTGGTGGTTGCTACATAGATTACGTCGCAGCCCTGTTTCTGTCCCTGTTCAATCGCTCCTCTGATTAACCGACGTGCGATTCCCTGTCCCTGGAACTCAGGAAAAACATTTAAAACTACAATATAGAGTGTTTTATCAACTTTTTTATAAGAAATATGTCCCGCAACTTCATCTTCCGCGAAGGCAAGTAAATTGACGCAATCGTTGACATCGAACACCTGGTCGAAGCAGTGGAATTGGGATTCGTCCCAAAAGTAGCTACAAATTTCGTTGACCTCTTCACGTTCTTCATCGTAAGCTCGCCGGATGACGATATTGGCTTCTGCTACAGGTTCGTCGGGTCGAGTCTGATCATCCTTCGCCTCGCGACTCACAACTAATATATCAGCGTCGCTCAAATTGATATAGCTATCTCGGAGCGAGCAGTAATATTGAGGGTTACGGTTAGAAGCAGACATGTGCCTTAAGATTCCTTTCTTTCTAAGTGACTGTTATGGTGCATGAGTATAAATATATATTAAAAACATAGCAATGTCAATAAAAATTGGGAACGACTTTAACTCATTAAGTTTTTTTGGTATTGGCATTATTTGTAATTTGGAAGCTTGAAAAATGGGAGAATAGTTTTTTTACTTGCTTTTGGGAGGAAATTGTCATACTTTTTAAAAATATTAATATTCTTGCAGTTCATATGACACTGTTAAGACATGGGAAAGCCGGTATGGATTCCCGAATAGCGGGAATCTTGCTAATCTTATTATGGATCTGCTCTGGTGTATCCTTGGGGGTATCCCAGAAAGATGCTGAACAGGCTGAGCAGCAATTAGAACAACTGCGCAAAGAGATCCAAGAATACGAGAGTAAAATCTCTAAAAGTCAGAGCAGAGAGAGGAATCTCTTGCAGGAATTAGATGATTTTAATAGAGAGATTGAGTTACGTTTCACACTCTTAAGACAACTTGAAGCAGAAAAGCAACGGGTTGT
>CBDUWK010000118.1:0-6789 GCA_965370905.1 uncultured bacterium
CGCGAGCATCGACCATGATGGAATCTTCCCGGGCTTTGGCGAGGAGTATCTTCTGGTTGATCATCTCAAGCAGCACCTGTTCTCGCAGTTCCTGGAATTTCTGCGGGTCACGCAAAATATCCGTCTCACCCTGCAGGGCGATGGACTGGGCATTCTGCAGTACTTCGCTCTCAAGGATGATTTCATCGCCTACGATAGCGATGAGACGATCCACAACTTCCTCACTGGTTTGGGCAACTGCACTTTGCCCAAAGGATATGGAAAGACATAGAAAAAAGAGTACAGCGGATCGGCGGATTATATCTCTGCGTTTTGCACCGTTGTATTTGCTTCCGTTCGGAATCATTTCGATGTTCCTCAAGATGGGATTGCTGGTAAGATTTTAACTGTCAACGATGGGAAACCATTATATGAGGGTTATACGCCATCCACAAGCTATCCCGCAAGGCTTTCTCAACCTGTAGTTTCTCGGCGAGATAAAGGTGTCCGGCTATCTGGTCATAGACCTCATTGAGTGGTAATACCGTGCCTTGCTGACGCCTCTGGCGTGCCATTACTACCACATATTCGCTATCTTCCAGTTTTATAGGTGCAGAGACGCCGCCCGGAGCGAGAGTGAAGAGGGTTTTTGCAAGTCCCGGATGCAAGTAATTTTTCTTCACCCACCCAGCTTCTTCGCCCGACAACTGAACGTTCGATGCCAGTATCTGACTTAAGGGTGTGCCGTTACGGAGTTCGTTCTGTGCGATTCTAGCGAGTTCGCGGGTAAGCGCGGCAACGTAGATGAAGTCAACCTCATCCTCTGTGAGGGTGTACTCCGCCCGGTGGGTTTCGTATTGCTCAATAATTTCGGATGAATCAATAGTGATTTTATTGCAGGCTCGTTCGAGGAGTAGATCTTCGAGCAGGGTATCATGCAGATTCTCCAATCGAGCCTTAAAGGAGCTATCCTGATCCAGGTGCAGTTTAATTGCCTCCTGGATCAGGATTTCATCCATAGCCCATCTACGCGCCGCCTCTTCCAAACGGATACGGCCGTTCTGGTCTGAGGTATCAAATCGGCTGGCGTTCAGCCCATATCCGGCCATCAGTTCAGTTCGGGTAACGCTTTTATTACCGACACTGGCGATAACAGGTTCAGATTGTCCTCCGTTACCACATCCAAAGAGCAGATTGACCACCATGAAAACTGCTGGCACCAATACCAGTTTTCCTGCGATTTCAGGCGCGCTGATTCTAAATTGCAAATTTAAACTCAGGGATAATCTTACTCAATCCAGAGTTGGGATCATCGTTTAGTGAAGACTTAGTTACTATTTTCGTGCAATTTGTCGAGAGGAATGGTCTTCATTTTAGGCTCTTTAACTTCAGTACTACTGGTGTCAGCAGCAGTTTCCTCCGGCATAGGAAGCACAGCCATTAGTTGATCGTCGTAAATTTTTACCGCGTGTCGTTCATTGAGCTCTTCCATCCAGGCATCACGCAGCGCTTCTGTATTCTCCATTTTGTATTTGCGTTCCACCTGTGCTTTGGCTTCGTCAAAAGGTTTTATCCTCGCCGGGCTTTTATCCAGGAGTTTGATAATCGAATATCCCCTGCGCCCCATCTCGATGGGCCCTTCTATTTCACCGATTTCCAACGCAAATGCCGATTTACCCATAGCTCCGTACTGTCGACTTGTAATGGGACCGATTTTTCCATCGCGGGCGGTGGTGGATTTGCGGTCGTTGTATTTTTTTACGAGGTTGGTATAATTTTGGCCTCTTTTAGCTTTCTTAGCGATTTTTTCAGCGAAGGCTTTATCTCTGCTCTTTTCTTCATCGACCAGGATGTAAATTTCTTGTACTTCGACGGTAGAGTCGGTCATGAAATCTTCGGTATGTTCTTCATAGAAAGCGCTTAAGGTTTCATCGGAAAGATCGATCTTATCAGCGACCTTGATCACTTCAATGCGGCGGGTCATCTCTGCTTCGAGGCTAGTTTCGTAAGCTTGTTTTACATTTTTCTTATTATATAAACCGAGGGAACGAGCGCGGTCAGCAAGCAGATCAGGGAGGTACATTCTCTCCACCATTTGGATGATGGCTTTCTGATCTCGCCAGCGCGGGGGGCCAGTTTTAGAAGTTTCCTCGGCCAAGGTATTGACGGTTACGGTGTCTCCTTGCACAGAAGCCACAACCCAGTTTCGTTCTTCTTCGTTGAAGTTTGAGAAGTAGTCCTGGTTGCGCGGGACGGAAGGATCGCTGACCTTATCCAGGATTTTCTGAATATTGGCATAATCAAAGGTGAGTCCCGCTCCCTGTTTAATGTCTTCAAGATAAGCTGTGGCTACTTTACTAAGGGTATCCTGGTAAGTCCGCCGCAGGCTCATGCGAATATTATCCTCTTCATCCTCAAATGCGGGAGCGTTTTCATTCTGGCGACGATCTTCCAATTTAATTATATGGAATCCGTATGACGATTTGATTATAGCGCTCATTTCACCAACCTCCATTGCAAAGGCAGCTTCCTGGAATTCATCCACCATTTTGCCCCAGGTGAAATATCCCAGGTCGCCTCCGCGCTGGGCGGTGGTAACGTCCTCAGAAACAGCTTTAGCCATAGAATCGAAATCTGCCCCAGCAAGTAATTCGGCATATATTTTTTCAGTTCTGGCGCGCAGCATTTCCAGATCGGACTCGGACATATCCTGGAAGGATTTCAGCAGGATATGGCGCGCCCAGATTTCCTCTTGCATCTTCTCGTAATGCTCTCTAACCGCTTCGGGAGGAATGATTTTATCGAGAATTTCCACCTTATAGAGTTCTTGAACGGCTGCCTGTTTCTGGACTTCGCTTGTTTTCGCAACTACTACTGAATCCTCGTCCAGGTTTTCATTGTAGGCGTCAAGTAGTTTCAGCTTGTTATCGATCAAGCCCTGTAAAACCTCCTGGCGTTCCTTAAGATCCCGTTTTGCGGCGAATTCTTCAGTGCGATAGCGCCTGATCATTGCTTCCTTGAACTCAGTCGCGTCAATGACCTTGTTGCCAACCTTTGCAACTGTGGCTTCCTTTTTTCCACAACCTCCCGCCAAAAAGGCGATTAATAAAAACAGAGGCACAGCATAGGGAAGGGATTTGGAAAATCCGATTTTGGATAATTTTTTAGATTTTAATGATCTGAACTTGAGAGCGTAAAACATGCGTAATTCCTCCTCTATATTAAATTTTAAATTTCATTATGGATTATCCTACTTATACCCTATAATTCCCTTAATGATCCCGCACGATCATGGTTTTGTTATCGTTATAATTAACCGATCTTGGCTAATACCTTCTTGGCGAACGCGACTCTATCCTCCCAATTATTCTCTGAGCCTAATTTTATCATGATTGTAGGGGGGGTGGTACCCGAAAATTCTATGGGCAGGTCGTGCCATTTTTTCATGATTTCTGAGAGGCGCTGGTGCCACTCATCTCCGTTAGATTGGTTGGTTTCAGCGATTAAGTACTGCTCATGTAATTCAAGTTTTGGCAAGCCAGCTCGAACGCATCCCAATTTCAGTTCCATCAGATCAAAAAGCGCTTTCGCTTCCTCGGGTGGAGCGCCATAACGGTCAATGGTTTCCTCGATTACGTTCATCAGAACCGAGCGGTCAGGCGCTGCGGAGAGACGGCGATAAATTTCCAGCCTCTGTTCCGGACCTTCGACATAAGAATTGGGCAGGAAAGCATCGAAGGGGAAGTCGATTTTCGGTTCGAATTCCGCGTTTTCGCGGTCCCTTTGGCTGCCTGAGAGGTTTGCATCATCCTTCAGATCCTCTATTGACTCTGCCAGCATCTTCTGGTAGAGGTCGAATCCCACTGAGTGGATGAATCCGGACTGTTTGGCTCCGAAAATTTCACCGGCGCCTCTGATTTCCAGATCATGCATGGCTAACTGGTAACCAGCCCCCAGATAACTGCAGTAGCGTATGGCATCGAGTCTCTTGCGGGAAGTATCGGATATAGAGAGGTTGGTCGGAGTCAAAAGATAAGCATACGCCTGCCGATTGGAGCGGCCGATTCTGCCTCGCAGCTGGTATAACTGCGCTAACCCGAATCGATCAGCGCGGTTGACAATCATGGTATTGACGTTGGGTAGATCGAGACCGGATTCGATGATCATGGTGGAAATCAGACAGTCGTATTTTTTGTCGAGGAAATCGCTCATGGTCGATTCCAGCTGTTTCTCCGGCATCTGTCCGTGAGCTATGGCGAACCTGACTTGCGGTAACCACCGTTTTAACATTTCATAGACGGATTTGATCGATTGGACTCTGTTGTGGACGAAATATATCTGTCCGCCGCGTTCGACTTCACGCAGGATAGCTTCAGTGATCAGGTCTTTAGAGAAGGGGACGATATCCGTTTCTATCGGTAGGCGATCCTGTGGCGCGGTCTGGATGAGGGACATGTCCCTGGCGCCGATTAAGGACATATGCAGGGTGCGCGGGATAGGTGTTGCAGTAAGGGTTAGAACGTCAATCTTAGAGCGGAGGTTCTTGATCCTCTCTTTATGGCGAACACCGAACCGGTGTTCTTCATCTACGATCAGCAAACCGAGGTTCTCGAAGCCGACGTCCGAGGACAATAAGCGGTGGGTGCCGATGATTACGTCAACTCTCCCAGCTTTAAGTCTCTTTAGAATCTCCTTCTGTTTGCCGGCAGAGCGGAATCTGGAGAGCATTTCGATTTCTATGGGCTCATCCACGAGTCTCTTTTTGAAGGTCTGGAAATGCTGTTGTGCTAACAAGGTAGTAGGAACCAGCACCCCTACTTGTTTCCCGGAAATTACGGCTTTGAAGGCGGCTCGCAGCGCCACTTCAGTTTTGCCATAACCTACGTCAGCGCAGACGAGACGATCCATAGGCCGGGCCCCTTCCATGTCATGTTTGACGTCGTGGATGGCTTTGATCTGGTCGGGCGTTTCTTCAAATTCGAATCTCGCTTCCAGTTCCAGTTGCAGCGCGTCATCCTTCGGAAAAGCGAAACCCGTGCTCGTAGCTCGCTTGGCGTAAAGCTTCAGAAGACCTCCGGCCAACTCCTTGACCGCTTTTCTGGCTTTTCTGCGAATCCGATCCCATTCACCGCTACCGATACGGGTTAAGGGTGGAACGAAACCTTCGCGTCCGGAATATTTCTGCACCTTCAGGAGTGATTCCAAACGCACGTATAGAGAAGTATTCCCCTTGTATTCGATGTGCAGGCATTCTCTGGTATGACCGCCCACTTTAATGGTTTTCAGGCTCATGAAGCAGCCTATGCCATAATTCTCATGCACAACGTAGTCGCCGCCTTTTAGCATTTCTGCGCGTTCGATAGGTGCGAAATTTCGCAAGCGGAAATAGGCGCGCCGGCGGCGCGGACGGCGGAAAATCTGGTGATCTGTGTAGAGAATGGGTGCGCTATCGGGAAGTCGGAATCCACCCGAAAACTGAGCCACAAAGAGGTGGGGGAGAGACGCCACATCGCGCTCACTCAAAAGTTCACGAAATCGTTTCAACTGCCCTTCGTTCTCACACGATATATGTACAGGATTGTGGCTGATAGCGAGCTTAGCGAGATCATCAGTGAAGCGCTGAATATTGCCTCCTGACTCTTCCTGGGGAGTACCTTTGAAGTGTACACATTCAATATCTCGCCTCGGACTACCCCAGAAGATAGTACTACTGCCAGCAAGTATTTTTCTCCATGATTCTTCCGCTTCCATTTCCCTGGCAATGAGAGATGCATCGTCCGGTTCTTCGATAAACAATACATCATCCGGCAGAAGGTAGGCTTCGAGGCTCTCTCCGGTGCTTTCATCCAGGTCAGATAAGAATAGATTTTCGTTTTTAAGATGAGCTATGGTCCTCTGCGATAGCGGATCGAAGGAGCGGAGGGATTCCAGCCTGTTCCCCCAATATTCCAGGCGTAGCGGTTTGTCGTGGGTATAAGGGAAAAGGTCGAGGATATGGCCACGCAAGGCATATTCACCTCGGTTTTCCACAACGTCGTGCCTGCTGTAACCTGCCTGAACCAACCTTTCGGCGAGACGGTCACGGCCCAGATTGGTACCGGGCTGCAAGGCGATTCTGATGCGGTCCAGATCATCTTTGGGGGGTAGCAGTTTCAACCAGGTCGAGGAGGGTTCGGTGACCAGAACAAACGGGTGTGTCGAGGTCCAGTTCTGCAGGGCGCGTTCACGGAAAATGCGCGCCTCGAAAGGAGTTATGTCATCGGTTGCGTGAGGAGCGGGCCGGAGGCCGACCTGATCGTCGTTCACGAGTTGGCGCAGATCCGACAGGGCGATCTCCCGCAAGGTGCTGCGCGGGGAGATCCAGAGGACACGCCTTCCTGATTCGACCAGCGAGGAGATTACCAGGGCTTTCAACAAACCGGGGACTCCGCGCAGGAGAATCTGACCGTGCTTCTCCAGTATGGAAGGTAAATCCGCATAAGGGCGATAGAAGCGGAGGGATTCTTTTAGGGGATCTGCTGGATGCATGGATTTGGTAAAGCCGGGATCTGTTGTTTCAGTCGATAAAATCCTAAGAATATGGGGCGTAGCTTATCCGTCCCGCGAAAACGAAAAGAAAGGACTGAGAAATTCCTTTTTATAAGGAACGTCAAAAGTCAATTATCTTGTAGGGGACTTTGCAGTTTTGCATAGCCAGCTTCACGTGGTCTAAGTTGGCGTGCCCGAGGTGGAGCAGGTGCTGACGATCGTACATATCCCAGGTGAAGTCGACATTGTGATTTTCCAGAACCAGGATAGCCTGTTTAAGCT
>CBDUWK010000119.1:0-6749 GCA_965370905.1 uncultured bacterium
CGTGTTGCTAATGATCTCTCGGGAACCGAGCAGGGCTTTCGATTGGGTTATCGCTATCCTCATTGCCTGGACGGCGACTATCCTGATTCTCATATCTTCCAGCCATTTCTCCAGATTCTTAGGTAAAAAGGGCCTAGTAGCCATAGAACGCCTGATGGGAATGATCCTGACCACAATTTCCGTGGAAATGTTTTTAGCCGGTATAAGGGAGTTCATGGCAGGTTGAAATGTTCAGAATTCAAGGGAGAATCTGGATCCATCTGGTATTAAAACCTTACATAAGAAACTGCCTATTAATGTAATAAAAGTGGGCACTATGCTGTTTCATCGAGGTCTTAAAAAAGCCATTTTTTAAATTGACTCATACGTAGAATCCCTTTAAATTGTAAGAGCCAAGAAATACCATAAACTATAAAGTTGAACTTGTAAACATATTATATAATGATTATCTCAAGGACTTTTTCTACAGAAGACACAGACACTAATCGCAGTTTCAAAGAGGATATTACGGCAATTATCCTCTTTTTTGTGGCTGCCTTAATTTTTCGCCTGATCCGCCTCTTCGACTTAGATGTCTGGTTCGATGAGGTTGTCCTTCTTCTTATCGTAAACAAATCATTTGCCGAAATCTGGTCGTTCTGCCAGGTAGAAAATTTCCCGCCGCTTTACCCCTGGTTGATAAAAATCTGGAGTTATTTTTCTTCTGGTGAGAATTCAATACGCCTGTTCTCGGCGTTGCTGGGTTCCCTGACACCTCCAGCAGCGTTCATACTGGGAAGAATGCTGCTTGGGAAAAAATATGGCATTCTCTTAGGAATACTCTGTGTCATCTCACCTCCGCTTTTATACTACTCGCAAATGATCCGGATGTATTCACCCTTCTCCTTTCTGGCCTGCCTATCGCTAATCGGATTCTTTAAAGGGATAAAAACCAATCGTTGGCGATATTGGATATTGATGTCGGCCGCAAATCTGCTGGGTTTCTATCTGTTTGTATTCATGTCTTTTCTGATTATATGGGAAGCTATTATCCTTCTGGCCTTATCTGTCAGGAAGGACTTTAACAGATCGATCCGTTCTGCTGTTGCCCACCTGCCAACGCTGATTCTAATCTCATTGTGGGTCATACCCCTGCTATCCAGATATCAATCTTTTGAAGGTTCATTCTGGCTGGAACCTGTTTCTTTCAAGTATGTTGGTGAGCTATGGTTTCTATTAGGGTCAGGAACGGATTTTTATAACCGATATACTCTGGCAGTTATAATCAATTTACCATGTTTGTTGGGGATTGTTTTTTGTTTGAAGAATTGCTGGGAGAAATTGCCGTTTCGAGTATTAACCTTGCTATTCTTTGGTATTATTTTAACAGTATTAGTAATTTCGCTTTCAGGCGCTTCCATCTTCTTTAAACGCTACTTTATGTTTCTCATCCCGGTATATTTAATGCTGGTTTTAGCCGGTTGGATGAGTATCAAAAGAGTCTCTTGGCGTAATATCGGGATCGGTCTGACGTTTGCAAGCATCATATTATCCATGAGTTACTATTATCTGAAATATTTCGAATTTCATAATGAATACCTCTTTGCGCTGTCAAGATCGGATGTATATCCCGATGATGGTCATGCCATAACCAAGACAGCCCTGTTGATCGAGAACGAGATTGCAAGCGACGAAGTGATCATCCATTATTCAGGTCCTACCAAAAGGTCATTTACATTTTTCCCCTGCTTATTTTATCATGAACGAAAGCATCCTGAGTTCATCTATTCGGCTGAACCGATTCCGGACCATTTCGGAGGGCAGTATCTTCAACCTGGTGATCGGATTCGCAGCCTGAAAGATCTGAGCCCCACTCCTGAAGGGATATGGGTAGTATCATTGGATTTGGTAGAGGTCACCTTCGATACCAGTGATGCTATTAGAAAAATTCGCGGGTGGCAACAATCTCGTAATGAAAACCTTCCCAAAGAACTCTATGACCACGGTTTCACAGCAATAGATACGATTCGTTTCGGTGGCACAACTACGCTGCACTTTAGAAGAAATGGCTAATCGGGAGCATAAATTCAGATTTTTCAATTATCCCCAAAACCACTTGACAAATCTACTGTTTCGTTCGTATAATAACTTAATTCAATGAGATTAATGAAGGAGGACTAAAAAATGCGCCAGATTCACACCTTTCTATTCGCATTCCTCATGGCTTTCTTGTGGTATGGATGTGAAGGAGATTCTTCCACTAACGGAAGCAGTAACGGCGAACTGGTCGATATCACTATAAGCGCGCTTTTCCAGAATGCGCCGTTGGGAAATGCATTTGTTACCATTTTCGCGTCACCGATTTCAGAAGGAGCGATTGCATTCGGGAGTACCGACGCTACGGGGGAATGTGTTTTATCCGATATTGAAACGGGAACATATACGATTGAGGTTTGCAAGAGCATGGAAGGATGGTTAATTTACGGAATGGAATTCACTTCCTTGTCAGCTTCAAATCTTAGTGTTACCCTCAATGTCGAGGAAACTGATGACGATTACTTCCCACTGGCATTAAATAATTACTGGACGTTTTCCGACATGGCAGATTCAGTGATGACTGTAGGAATCTATACCACGAAATCGATCAACGGAGTGACTACTTACACTTTCGGACCTGAAGAGAGTTATCCTCCCTTTATGACTCACACCAGAACTTCTGTATATTGGCACGGCTGGGAAACCATAGACGGAGTGGATCACATCTTACCTTTTCCCGTAGTCTTCATAGATGTATCCGGATCAATAGGCGAAACTTGGGTTATTCCCGATTGGGGTTCCGTTCAACTCGTTGCCTTAGACGTTGATGTAATCGTCCCTGCCGGAAACTTTACTGGTTGTATGGTTTTTGAATTTAACGCTGAGGCAGCCATCGGGGAGATGACCCTGGCGCCTGGTATCGGTCCGGTACTGATGGAAGATGAATTCGGTGTTTTGTGGGAACTGGTGGATTACGATCTGAATTAAATCTGCCTGATTTTGCTTGTGCCGTCGTACGTCCTCGTGCGACGGAAAAACGAGTACTTAACTGGCAAACGAGTGTGTCTACCAGCACAAATCCTGTATTCTCTTGCACCAATCCGCCTGACTAAACGGTTATATCAGGCTGTCGACTGCAGGTCCGAAGGACTCCTAAGGAGGAGTCGACAGCACAGTGTCGGGGGAAGCACCCCCGACCTACGGCTTTAAGCCAGAAGCATGCCACCCGTCTTCTTTTCTTCTTCCCCCCAAAAACCTCTTGACAAAGACATTTTTCTTACTTATATTTCCATCGTCAGGCAAAACCTGGCATGTTCTAATACAGACTAACGTAATTTTTCGCGGCGCCGGATGGCTTAATAGGGAATCCCGTGCAAATCGGGAATGGCCCCCGCCACTGTAAGCGAGGACGACGGAGACACCATTGCCACTGGCCGGCTGGATCTCATCTCTGAAGGAAGACCCACTCCTTCAATTTGAGGTTGCCCGGTTGGGAAGGCGTCACCAGAGGTCGAATCGCAAGTCAGGAGACCTGCCGCGGAATACGGACCGCATCCTTCGGGGTAGGGATGGCGCCTTTATGCGCTCATTCCCGGATGGATCGGCTCCATCCGGGTTTTTCACTCTCGTAAGGGAGTTTTGCTCCAGGGCGGTCCCAAACGCATTTATCAATTAAAGAAAGGAGTACGTCATGCGTAAAACTATCGCTTATGGAGGCAGATCACATCGTAACCTCACCCCTGTTCCTCTTCCTGCAAATCTTTGTTTCCTTATCGCACTGCTAAGCTTTACTATCCCTGCATCAGCTCAGGTCACGCCCACAGCCTGGGTGGTCAATTCCTTGGGTGAAACCCTTTCAGAAATTGACCTCGCTTCAGGTCAGGTTACCGTAAATTCGGTAACTCTCGGTTCCACACCTAATGATATTGCAATCCGGGACAATGCCGCCTTTGTGGTCAATTCGGTGTCCAACAACGTTCAGATCGTTGATCTCGAAACCTCGCAAACGACAAGCACCATCGAAATCTACCAGGGGCTCAATCCGTATTTCATCGCACTGGAAGGCGATGAGCGAGCCTTCGTTTCCAATTTGATGACCGGAAATGTATCTGTGTTGGACCTGGCTTCAAACACAGAAACTTCTGTGTTGCATACCGGTGGAACTCCCGAAGGTGTCTGTGTGACAGATGACTATCTGTATGTCACCGATATCAATTACACGGGAACGTTTGGGCCCGGTCATATTTATGCTTTCTCGCTGGAAACGCTAGAGCTTATCGACTCCGCAAACGTCGCCGTCAATCCTCAAGTCGTCAAACTTGGACCAGATGGAAATTTACACGTGGTTTGCACCGGTAATTTCTTCGATATTCCCGGCCAAATTGATATTGTCGATCCCATCAGTTTGAACATCGAAGAGAGCATCCCATTAGGTGGCTCACCCGGATCTTTATGCTTTAATTCTGCTGGAATAGCCTTCGTAGGAGCTGCAGGATGGGGCGCTGATGGCTTCGTGTATGCCTACAATGCCCAAACTTACCAAGTGATATTCGACTATCAGAACCCAATAATTGTTCCTTCCGCGGCGATGGGAATCACCGTGACTTCCTCTGATCAGGTGCTGGTGTGCTGTTTCAGCACCGATGAACTGGCTGAACTTGATTCCAACGGAAATCTGATCAGAACCTTCCAGGTGGGTGACGGACCTGTAGCTGTTGCAGTACAAGAACCGCCTGCTGCAATAGAGCCCTGGAATGAGCTGGAGATGAGACACAGGTTAACTTACAACTTCCCCGAACCGTTTAATGCTGAAACTACTGTTGTATTCAGCCTGCAGTCGCCTCAACCGGTAGAATTTAGAGTATATAACGCCTCTGGAAGACTCATCACGAAGAGTTATCTGGGCATCAGGCATGCAGGAGAAAACGCTCTATCTTTCAAACCGAATTCGGACTTATGCAGTGGCAAGTACTGGTATCAGCTCGAAACTCAATTGGAACCGATCACCGGATCGATGCTCTACCTGAAATAGACACTCTGCGCGATACACAAAGGGTTAAATTTAGCTTGACTTCGTCGCCTTGAAATTGTAGATTATTTTGTTTCGAGGCGGCGTAGCTCAGCTGGTTAGAGCAGCGGAATCATAATCCGCGTGTCGGGGGTTCAAGTCCCTCCGCCGCTACTACTTGTAACGTACGAAAACGCAGTGTTTTAAGCACTGCGTTTATTTGCAGACCAGCGACCTCGGCTAATATGGGGGAATCTTTCTTGTTATTCCCCTTAATTATTTTCCAAACAAATTAGATGTATCACTGTGGTGTCACGCTGAGTCGATCTAATAGTTTATAAAGAATTGTAAACGATAACCCATACATTAAAAAAAACCAAATAACGGTGGATCCTTTTATGATGTTTTGCATCTAATAGGGAAACAGAAAATTTTCACATAACAGTGGGAGATCAATGTTAACTTGGATTATCCGTCTCTTAATCATCACCGCGCTGTTCGCCATCGCGCGAAAAACGCACCTCAAAGCAAACGGTTGGATCCGCTGGTCGACGTTTGCCATCATCAGCCTGATCATCATCATTCAGGGCAGTTGGTCGCATCTTATCAATTTAATCATGCCATACGAGACCAGGCCGGGAAAAATTGCCTACAGCATTGAACAAGTGAATGAGGCGCAATACGAAGAGTTGGCTTCAAGTTTGGTCGAACAGCAAACGGGTATCGATCCTGCCACCAATCCTTTGCTGATGAGCCTTGCTTCCACCGAGAAATCCACCGGTTTGCAGCATATCACTTACTTCCGCCGTGCTGGCATCCGCAGCTATGAAGGACCGTCCACCTGTCTCCAGTGCCACGAATGGATAAACGTGGCAGATGAAAACGGACAATTGCGCAAAGTCAGGCTGCGCGATGACCTGACCAATACCGCGCACTTCACCTTCGCACCCAAGATGGGCTTTTCTACGTACGGTTACAACGGCCAAAAAGTTGAAAATTTTCCCCTGGGTAAGATGGACCGAGCCTGCGGTATTACCGGTACTTTTACCTGGACTGGTTGGGCGGAGTTGATCCCGACAGCTCATGGTGATACTCTCTCCGAAGGCTGTGGTCAGTGCCATATCGTCGGTCAATACGGCCCCATCAGCGGGGCTATGATGCCAGGATATAAGGCTACCGACGCTGAATGGGAAGCTACCGACTGCCTGGTTTGCCATGCTGCCGAATACGACATGAATTTCCGCCAGGTGGTGCGCGACCAGAACGGTAAAACCCGCTGGGATCATGACCGCCGCCTGATATCCGCGATGTCCGTCCGGCGGCCTACGGAGGACGAATGTCTGCGCTGCCATCAACACAATCTTGGAGGAGATACTTACCAGGGAAATACGGCGGTATCAGCAGCCGGTAGAGAGCACCCCCGTATCGCGCATGCTGGCGCCAAGCGCGGGACTCCCTTCGGAGCGGATTGGGACGTACATGCCAAAGCCGGTTTGGAATGCCTCGACTGTCACGTGACCCAAGGTCATAAAATCGCTCGAGGGAAGAGAGGCGTCGATTTAGTGGCGAACGATCTTCCCGATATCGAGGTATCTTGTGAGAAATGTCACGGCAGCGAGCCGCATAAATCAGGCGATTATGCTGACGTTTATAATGTGCATACTGAGCGCATAGCTTGTGAAACCTGCCATATCCATCGACTTCATGAGGATAATCTGACCTTCCG
>CBDUWK010000120.1:0-6747 GCA_965370905.1 uncultured bacterium
TGAAAACCGGCTATAATAGGAATCAAGCCTTTCTCCAATATCTGATGAATCCGTCCACATCGTATTTCTAAAATTTTTGCGCGTGTGTGGTTTGTGTCCGTTATAATTCCCACCTGCGAACCGGTCAAAGAGACTGCCTCGTAGGGACCTTCGGCGTTGATAGCCATGGCTAATAACGCAATCGAGATGCGTTCACCAACTGAAAGTAACATATCCATTTCACGGCGCGTCGGATGCTCTGTGATCTGGTAAGCCATCGTCAAAAAATGATCGGTCGTGTCCCCCATAGCGGAAACGACGACTACGGGTTCATCGCCTTCGGCTTTGCAGCGAATGATCTGTCTGGCCACTGCGCGAAGGTTATCGGTCGTTGCAACCGTGCTGCCCCCGTATTTCAGTACTACAATAGACATTGAAGTTGGTGGTAAATAGTTGTTAAATCCCCAATACTTTTCTCATGTCATAGAAGCCCGGGTTCTGATCCACAATGAAACGGGTTGCTGCCAGGACGCCCTTAACGAAGGCTTCCCGAGAGCTGGCCCGATGGGTCAATTCCAGCCGTTCCCCAATACCCGTGAAAAGTACTGAATGTTCCCCAATGACGTCTCCGGCGCGGATCGAATGATGATTTACCTTAACGTTGGGATCGACCAACTTGAGTTGCTGTTCGATCATTAAAGCTGTCCCTGAAGGCGCGTCCCGCTTGGTTCGGTGGTGTGTTTCCACTACGTCGATATCGAACCCTCCCCCCATAATCTCCTGTATTTGCTGGGCTAAAGCCATCAGCAGGTTTATACCCAGGGACATATTGGCGGAATAGAGGACCGGAATCTTCTGGGCTATCTTCTCCATGGAATCTCGACCTTTTGCGTCGAAGCCTGTTGATCCCACAACGGCCGGGATTTTGCGGTCAGCGGCGCGTTCTAAATGTGCTATTACAGCATCCGGTGGAGCGGAAAAATCTATCAGTACCTGGCATCCTTCGAGGAAAGTATCGACATTATCAGGTTCGATAGTGGCCTCGCCGATTTTCATTCCGAGTGAACGGTGTTCGAGAGCTTCATAGGCACGGACGATGCGTAAATCCGCGTTTAAAATCGCGCCGCGAAAGATTTCTCGTCCCATCTTCCCGGCCGCACCGCAAAGTCCCACCGCGATGGTGTTTACTGTGGATTTTTTATTCTTAGATGAGTCCATGTCTTTTTAACTCCTGCGCGAGGATTGACTTGTTGTTCTCCTGTATCGGAGCCAGCGGAAGCCGCACGCTGCCCACCTGGTAGCCCATCAAGTTCAGAGCTTCTTTCACGGCAATCGGATTGGTTTCAATGAACAGTGCCTTTAATAACGGCCACAATTTCAAATGAGTGGCAATCGCCTCACTCACCTGACCCGTAAAGAACGACTTCATGATTTTCTTCAATTCACCGGAAACTACATTCCCGGCAGCGGATATAGCACCTTTACCCCCGCATGTAAGTGTGGGGAGAATCAGGGAATCATCCCCGGCTAAAATACTAATGTCATCACCGCAGCGAAGAGCCATTTCGGAAACTTGGTCGAGGTTGCCGGAGGCTTCTTTGATCCCCACTATCATCTCGTGCGGAGCCAGCCGTTCTAACGTCTCCGGCAGCATGTTGACTGAGGTACGTCCGGGAATGTTATAAAGTATCAACGGCAGCGGTGATTGGTCGGCAACGGTCATGAAATGTAGGTACAAACCTTCCTGAGTAGGTTTGTTGTAGTAAGGGCAGATGACCAGCGCTCCTTTGGCGCCCAGATCAGCAGCCCGCCTGGTGCGCGCAACTGTCGTTGTAGTGTTATTCGTCCCCGTGCCAACGATGATTGGCATCCTGCCGTTAACCGCTTCCACACAGGTTGTGATGACGATATCGCGCTCCTCATCTGAGAGCGTCGGAACTTCGCCGGTAGTGCCCAGCGGCACGAAACCGTCTGCGCCTCTGCTCATCAGTTCAACAACAAGCTTGTGTAGAACTTCTGTATTTATACCCTTATCGTCAAAGGGCGTCACCAGCGCAGGGAATAAACCTTCGAACATGATTGGATTTTCTTTTAACTCGATTAAATGATCACTATTGTATATTTTGTAAAATTGGGCTTATAGAGACGCCATCTTTGGCGCCCTATAATTAGAGAGCTAAAACAAAGAGTACTACAATCAATCCGGTATAATCTTCCCCGGATTAAATAACGCATCAGGATCAAATGCCTGCTTGATCTGACGCATCGTATCCAGTTCGGCGGAACTCCATTGTAAACGCATATAATCTCGCTTCACGCTGCCGATCCCATGTTCACCCGAAATTGTGCCACCCAGCCGGATGACCAATTTAAACGTCTCTTCCACCGCCTGAGTAGCTCGTGTGGTCTCTAAGGTATCTTCCGGATTGTACATTATGTTGACATGCATGTTGCCATCCCCAGCGTGCCCGAAGCAAGGCGCCATCAGATCGTAACGTTTGGCGATCTTGGCTACCTCTTTCAGCAATTCGGGAAGTTTTGACCGCGGCACCGATACGTCTTCATTGATTTTTCCCTTGGCGAGTCTCGCCAGAGAGGGGGAAATGGCCCGGCGTAACGTCCAGAGTTCCTCAGCTTCTGCTTCATCGGTGGTAGTCAGAATTTCGAGTGCCTGGCGATTACGGCACAAATCTTCGATGATTTTCATCCCGGATTGAACTTCGTCCTCGGATCCATCTACCTCCACCAATAATAACGCTTTGGTCTCCTCGGGAAGCGAAGTCCCCGTGTATGCTGTTATCGCTTCGAGCACTGCCTTATCTAACAACTCGCAGACCGAGGGTATAATACCCGCTGCCATAATTTCCGAGACGGCATTACCTGCCAGATCCAGCGTAGAAAAAATGATGCGCAACGTTCCCCGAGCTGCCGGTGGGTCAATTAACTTTAGCGCAATTTTCGTTATAACTCCGAGAGTACCCTCCGACCCGACCAGTAAAGGCGTAATATCAGCCTGTTGCTGATTCCTGTTGAGAATACCGGTGCTGCAGATTTCAGCGCGGGAAGTCACGAATTCCAAACCGAGCACGTAGTGCTTTGTGGTACCGTACTTTACACACCGCAGTCCGCCCGCGTTCTCGGCCACGTTCCCACCTATGCTGCTGACTTTATAGCTGGACGGGTCTGGTGGATAAAAAAGATTATGCCTTGCTGCTTCCTCTTGCACCTGAGCGGTAATTACACC
This sequence comes from uncultured bacterium, assembly GCA_965370905.1. GTDB lineage: Bacteria > Electryoneota > B3-LCP > B3-LCP > B3-LCP > JALGVT01. The sequence continues at coordinate 3,224 of CBDUWK010000120.1, forward strand.
AGGTTCGACTACTATATATTTATCTTCGGCAGAAAATTCGAGGATATTGTTCATTCTTTCCGTACACAAAACCATGCCTTTCTTAAGAGGAACCGCTCCCCCGGACATGCCTGTTCCTGCACCGCGAGGAGTAATATAGTATCCTTCATCGAGAGCAAAGTTCACGGCAGTTAACACATCCTCCGCAGATTCCGCCAACACTACTACTTCAGGCATTCCTCTGCTGGAAGAAACGTCGTACGAATAAGTGATTAGATCTTCCTGGGTAATCAGAACTTTGTGGCGTCCCAGGGATCTCTGAAAAACTTTTAATGATTTCGGTCGGAAAAACATGGTGAGTTAAGTTCACACTAAAAATAACCTCGTAATGTAATAAAAAATCAAGCGTTAAGCAAGCAGTTTTGGGTCAAATCGTTGAAAATAGGTAAAAATTATAGCAAAAACAGCGTATTATCCATGCTATAATAGAAGATAATTGCAAATGTCAAGTAGGCGTGGCTTCAGTTCTGGGGTCGACATTATTAGAGGGGAGGGATTTTCTCCAAACGCTGCCGATTAGCGATTCCGCTAATAGCAAGACCAATCCCAATATAAGAGCGATTTTCCACAATTCCCTGCCGTAGCGAGATGACAGCACAGTTTCTGCGAGGAGCTGCGGTGGACACAACGTGGCGTCTGCCTCAAAAAGTGCAGAGTAGAGATCCCTGAGATCTGGTCGTTTGAGGTCTGATTCTATCCTGGGTGGGTTTACTGCCGCCAAATACGCTTCCATTCCTGCATTCAGCTGGTATATTCCGGAGGGATCGATGGAATTGTAACTGTACCTAGCTTTATCACTTGAAGTTTCTACAGGGATTTTATACACCAGCCCGTCGGGGAAAATTAAGTCTGCCGTGGCATTGCTGCTTACTCCGGTTCTAACCTGCAGTTCTTCACCGGCATGCAGTGAAACGCACTTTTCCTGGGAGGAATTCGCCAGACGTAGCACCATACGATGAAAGAGTGGCGCGAAGATACCTCTCTGCGCCCAGTCAGACCAAGCTTTTAAAGGAGAAGAAGCGGTCAACATTACCCTTCCCTGACCAAATTCGATTTCCGCCAAAAATGGCGATCCGTTCTCAAATGTTATGGGCGCATTTCCCTTATGATTTATAATGGTTAACGCCTGGTAGAATTTTGGACTTGAGGGTCTATTGCCCGGTCTGACAATTCCTTTAAAAAGAGGAGAATCTAACTTTAAATCATCCCAGGTCAAGAACGATTCACTCAGGTCATGCTGCCCAATCTTCTCTCCCCATTTTGTTGAACCGATCTTTGATAAAAATTCTCTGTTCATATTCGCAATGTCGGTGTTTACGCTTGGTATTAACATTAATCCGCCACTATTCTGAACAAAATTGATCAGTCTCGCCGTCTGCGACTGCGTGAAGGTGGGCGGATCGCTGAAAATAATTACATCAAATTTAGAAATCTGCCTGCTGTCCCAGCGTGAAGATCCTGTCGTTTCAAGATGGATCAAATCATCATCCCCTGATGCAGAACCGAGGGCTAATTTTATTTCCCTTGCTGAAGTCTCATCACCCACGAGCAGCACTCTGATCAGGGCAGGTACTGCGAAGCAGAAATAGGCTCGATTGTCAACAGTAAGGGCATCTCCTTCCTCAATCTGAATTAGCCCCTGTTGCAAACCCGAAACTTCGGGCTGTACCTGGTGCTGGCGGATGATTTCACCGCCTGCAACCAGCGAGACCACGTCTTCACCTACTCGAATACCGTTTAGAAATATACTGTAGTACACGTCATCACGATCTTTTAACCCATAATTTGTGAGCTTGACCTCGATGTCTACCGGCTGACCAGGTTCGATAATCTCGCTTATAACCCGGACCTCCTCAATACCGAGGTTTTCAACTGAGCGGGGATCTATGGGGACAAAAAATAAGGCTGTGTTCTGCGGAACTTCAGAGATTTCAGCGGGCGCTGCGAAATCGCTTATTATGAATATTTCGCTGCGAAACTCCTGCACTGAACTGAGCATTTCGTTTGCTAATTTCAGAGCGGCTGGCAAGTCAGTAGATCCATCCCAAGGTTTAGCTTCATCAAGAGCCTGTAACAACGCTGATCCATCACCAGAAGGCTGTTTTATCAAAAGCTGTGGTTTATCTTTGGCCAGAATGAGAATGGTTCGATCTCCGGGATGCATCATAGAGATCAGGATCTTCGCCGTACTTATGGCTCGCTGAAATGCCGCGCCATCAGCGCCTTTGGCTTGCATACTTGCAGAACCGTCGATTATTATTGCCACACCTAATCGGCCTGAAGAGAGTGTTCCTATCCCCAATCGCTCGGTCAAGGTAGGCCGCGTGAACGCGAAAGCGATCAATAGAATCGCTAAGGTACGGAGGAGCAGGAGAAGTAGCTGGCGTAATCGTAGCCTGCGCATCTGGTGGCGCTGTAACTTCCGCAGGAAGCGCAGACTGCTGAAGTTAACGATGGGGTAACGACGACGGCTGAAGAGGTGAATCAGGATGGGAATAATCGCAGCAGCCAATCCTGCCAGTAAGGCTGAATTTAGAAAGGTCATATGGGAATTCGAATCAGAATTAAGGCAACTCAGCCAAATGCTTTTCGGTTAATGCGACGAGGAGGTGTCCTGCGGTTATATGACCCTCCTGTACTCTCTGACTATTGCCGCTCGGAATGCACATACAGAGGTCAGCAATTTTACCCAGCTCGTTTTTGTTCTGACCGAGAAAGGCGATAACTTTGATCCCACAGTTTTTGGCTTCCTTAGCCGCCGCGATTAAGTTTGGTGACTTCCCTGAAGTGGATATTACCATTAAAATGTCACCTGTACGGCCCAAAGCCTCAACCTGTCTCGCAAAGATCCGCTCGAAGCCGAAATCGTTAGCCGCGGCTGTAAGCGTGGAAGTGTCGGTGGTCAACGCTATGGCTGGTAGTGCGCCTCTGCGGCTTTTAGCTGTTAATCTCACTACGAATTCAGTAGCAATATGTTGCGAATCTGCAGCAGAACCGCCATTACCACAGATGAGGAGTGAATTTCCTCGCTTCATCGCCTCAGCCACCCAGGATGCCGCAGTCTTGAGATCATCCCCACAGGAAGCTATCATCTTTTGCTTGGTTAAAGCGCTCTCTTCTAGAGCGTTTCTGATTAGTTCGTCTTTGGTCATAATGGTAGCGTAAGTTTTTTCTTCGTTTTCAATTTTACGCACCAATTGATCAAACGATCCCGTTATTAGTATTAATACCATAAAATGTAAAGTTTTCATGAAAATCATGCCAAAATTCTTTATCAAAGACCGTAAGACAATTTAATTCAGTTATTGACAAAGCGATTCTTATTTATTATATTATAGTTTGTCCAATTATTCAAAGCAGCGATAAACAATATCGTATAGACAGCTCCTGTCAAGTATGGGAAAGAGAAATAATTCCATGAACATCTTAGGGATATCAGCCTACTATCATGATTCAGCCGCCTGTCTTATCCGGGACGGGGAAAT
>CBDUWK010000121.1:0-6721 GCA_965370905.1 uncultured bacterium
TGACCGGATGCTCTACCTGTATGCGTGTATTCATTTCCATGAAGTAGAAATCACCATTCTTATTCAGGAGAAACTCCATGGTGCCGGCTGAGAGATAATTCACTGCTGCCGCACCGTCAACGGCAGCCTTAACCAGCTTCTTTCGAAGCTCGGGGGTAACTGCAGGCGAAGGGCTCTCTTCGATCAGCTTCTGGTGCCGCCGCTGAATAGAACAATCGCGCTCACCGAAAGCGTGCACAGAACCATCGTTCAAACCTAATAGCTGCACCTCGATGTGGCGCGGTTCGACCAGATATTTTTCCAGATAGAGATCACCGGATCCGAAGCTTGATTCAGCCTCGGCGCGCGCCATCTCGAAGTTGGATTCCATGGCTTCCGGTTTATCAACCACACGCATCCCTTTGCCGCCACCACCTGCAGAGGCCTTGACAATCACGGGGTAACCTATACCTTCAGCCAGTTCTGCAGCCTGTATTGCATCTTCCACGACGCCTTCGCTTCCCGGTATTACGGGCACTCCGGCGGCTTTCATGGTTTTCTTGGCTTCGGATTTGTCGCCCATCAGCGCGATAGTTTCCGCACTGGGACCGATAAAAACTATGCCGTGACTGTTGCACATCTCTACGAAGTCAGCAGATTCAGCCAGGAAGCCATATCCCGGGTGCACTGCATCAGCGCCGCTGATTTCAGCTGCGGCGATGAGGTTCTGGGGCTTGAGATAACTCTCGCGGGGATTCGGCGCCCCGATACAGACTGATTCATCTGCGAAAAGCACGTGCAGGCTCTCTTTATCTGCAGTTGAATAAACAGCAACAGTAGGAATTCCGAGTTCTTTACAGGCGCGGATAATGCGCAATGCGATTTCGCCACGATTGGCGATCAGGATTTTATTAAACAAGATAAGAGACCTTTAAGTAGATTAAAGATTTCAATCAAGAAGTTACTTTTATGCAGCTTCTATGGTGAAAAGTGAATGATCGAATTCGACCGGCTGGGCGTTCTCCACATGGATCTCCAGCACGCGGCCTTCGAAATCCGATTCGATCTCATTCATCAGTTTCATCGCCTCGACGATGCAGAGAACCTGTCCCTTGCGGACGTAATCTCCTATCTGAATGTAGGGATCGGCGTCCGGGGAAGGTGCCGAGTAATATGTTCCCACCATGGGCGATTTGACCACTTTCTGGTTAGCTGCAACTGCAGGTGCAGGCGCCGGAGATTCGACTGAAGCAGCTGGAGCCACTTGTGGAGCCATCGCAGGCGCCATGGCAGTAATAATGCTTGCCGCCGATTGACCATCGTTGGGCGCCGGTTTAGCCAGCCTGATCTTACGATCTTTGTCGGATATTTCAATTTCCGAGATTTCGCTCTGTTCGAGGAGGCGCACCAGCTTGCGAATTTCTTTAAAATCAAACATAGGTTCTCCCGATTTTGTCCGGGTCATGCTTTGACTCGTTCGATATAAGTGTTGGAACGTGTGTCCACGCGAATTTGATCCTCAACATTTATGAAGAAGGGCACGTTTACAATGGCGCCCGTTTCCAGAGTGGCGGGTTTACTGCCGCCAGAGACGGTATCGCCCTTGACACCGGGTTCCGTTTCGGTTACCCTCAGGGTGATGAAATTAGGCAGTACGAGGGTAAGAGCTTCCCCGCCGCTAAAGCTAAGGGAGCAGATCTCCCCTTCCTTCATATATTTGCTGCCTTCACCGACTATATCTGCAGGTATATGCACTTGATCGTAGGTCTCCTGATCCATGAAGACGTAGTAATCGCCGTCATGGTAGAGGTACTGCATTTTCTTTTCTTCCAGGCGCACGACGTTAATGGTCTCTCCTGAACGGAAGGTATTCTCTATAACTCGTCCGGTTTTAACGTTCTTCAGTTTGGTACGGACGAAAGCTCCCCCCTTGCCGGGCTTTACGTGTTGAAAATCCACCACGTTGAAGAGTTCGTTACGAAAGTTGATTACGAGACCGTTGCGAAGGTCTGAAGTTGTTCCCATATTTACTCCGAATATTTAGGGTATATCTTAGGTTGATTCAAGATACTACTTTATCTCAATGACCCGGGTGTCAGGTGGGGACACCTGACACCACTGTAAGGCTGATGGACGCTGAATAAATATCATATAAAGTTTAAGGGCCATTCTCGTATAAATCGACATAAGTATTATGATACGAATTCTCTTTTTGCCATTGGGCGTCGGTCGAATCGACGATACCGACATCTCCGACATCAGGCCAGCCCGCGCCGAATTGAAAATGCTTAAAGGCTAACAAGTAATGATACTGGTACTGGTCTGCGGCTGTGAGGTCGTAGTTCATAAATACCGGTAGATAGGCAAATCTAGTGCGATAATCGAGATTATCCCAGGTTTGCTTTGGCAGCGTGTAGACCAGTCCACCCAACACGCCGTCAGGGCCGAAGGTGGTAGCTACTTCGTATTCATAATCGGTGTACTCAGGATAAAAGTAGTTATTCTGGGCAAAGAGAACATAATCAGCATTGGCAGGAGGATCGGACGCTTGAGAATGTTTGATCTGCACGTCACCGAAAGAACTGACTATGCCGGCTTCGAAAAAGATGCGGTAGATACCGTTGGGGAGGTTCATTCCATCCAGACCCAGCCCTTCCCAGCTTATGATGGCCAGTCCCTGGATGGGACCATCCCACATAGGGATATTACGCTCTCCGGATTCGTCTTCAAGATGGATCAAGACATCCACCAGATCGGGGATAACCAGGTCTATTAAAAGGCGGCCGGTTCCAGGGATGAAGGGGTTGGGAAAAGCGCCGATGGAATACTCAATGTCATCAGTTGTGAAAGGGACCTCCTCGCCGGTCGGTTTGCCATCGCGGAATCGGGGCAGCGTGATGGAATGACTTGCTGGGGGCGGGTTGAAGTCACCGAGTATCACCCAATCTTCAGGATCGACGGCGAGCGTATCACCCCATTCGTCTCTTTCGGTAATTCCGGTAAATTGACGCGAGGGCTCGGTAGGTGAATCATCTCCGGAGCAGCCCAACAATAAGAGCATGAAAATAAGTAAGACGTAACACAGCAGCGTTTTCATGATCCATCCTCCAATTCGGTGGGATTATTCAGAAGTTCGATGAAATCAGTTTCATTAAGGACTTTGAGATTCAATTCCCGCGCTCGGCTCAGTTTGGATCCTGCGCCGGGACCAGCGATGACATAGTCAGTTTTAGAGCTCAGGGATGAAGCGACATGACCGCCCAGGGCGCGGATGCGTTCACCGGCTTGATCGCGGGTGTAATTTTCCAGCGAACCGGTCAATACAAAGGTTTTGCTTTGCAGAGGCAAATCATCCCTTTCGCTAATCTTTTCTTCGGTCCGTACACCGGCCTGGCGAAGTTTTGCAATCACCTCGATATTGGCGGATAAAGCGAAGAAATCAACCAGGGAGTGCGCCATGGCAGGACCGATCTCGTGGATTCCTTCCAGCTCTTCCTTAGATGCTTTCTGCAATGCTTCAAGTGAGTGATACCGGCGTGCCAATATGCGCGCGGCGCCAATACCTACATGGCGGATTCCGAGAGCGAAAACCAGCCGTGCGAGGGGGCGATCACAACTCGCTTTTATGCTCTTTTGTAAGTTCGCAGCACTCAGTTCTCCCATCCCCTCAAGGCTCTGTGCCCTGGTGAAATCGATGCTGTAGATATCGCCATAGTCGTGAAGGATATCGTTTTCGATAAATAGTTCGATGATTTTTTCACCCAATCCTTCGATGTCCATAGCGCCCCTCGAAGCGAAGTGTGCAATGCTGCGCAGAACCAGTGCAGGACAGGAATTGTTAACACAGCGGCGCACTACTTCACCTTCAGTTCTGGTTAAGGATTCGCCGCATTCCGGGCATAAGTCCGGCATCCGATACTCGGTGCTATCTGCTTCTCTTCTGGTGAAATCTACACCGGTGATTTTGGGAATGACGTCTCCGCCCTTCTCGACTGACACAGTGTCGCCGATACGGAGATCGAGGCGCTGGATTTCGTCTTCGTTGTGTAAGGTAGCGCGTTTTACGGTTGAGCCTGCCAGCAGCACCGGTTCGAGCTCAGCCACCGGTGTAACCGCGCCGGTACGCCCTACCTGAAGTGTAATATCCAAGAGCCTGGTTTCCGCGCGCTCGGCTTTAAATTTATATGCGGTAGCCCAGCGTGGTGATTTAGCTGTCGCTCCCAACTTTTCCTGCTGGGCGATATCATTTATCTTGATGACCACGCCATCGATATCAAAGGGGAGGTCGGGACGTAGGATTTCCCATCCCTGCCAGAGTTTAACTACCTTTGAAGAATGATCTACTTCGATCCATTCCTTCGATATGGGAAGGCGGGCTTCCTGCAGCCATTTGAGAGCGCGGGAATGCGTCCAACCCGAGGCAGCCATTCCTTCGAACCAGAGTCCATAGCAGACCAGTTTCAGGGGACGTTTGGCGACCACGGCAGGATCGAGGGTTTTTAAGGTTCCACCGGTGGCGTTGCGGGGATTGGCAAAGAGGGGCAGGTCCTGTTCCCGGCGTTCCTGATTGAGACGCTGGAAACCTGTTTTTTCCATGTAAACTTCGCCGCGCACGTAAATTACGGGAGCGGGCATGGGAACGTCAAGCTGCAGCGGAAGCGACCTGATGGTACGCAGATTGGGGGTAATATCGTCGCCGACTTCTCCGTTGCCGCGGGAGGCGCCCTGAGTGAAACGGCCGTCCTCGAAGCGTAGATTTACGGCGATGCCATCGAACTTAAGCTCGCAGACGTATTGGTATGATTCTCCTCCCAGGCCTTCACGAACCCTCCGGTCGAAAGCGCTGAACTCTTCTTCGCTGTAAACGTTGCCTAAGGAAAGCATGGGCACCGGGTGGGTAACCGAAGGAAATCCCGTAGTCGGTTGGCCACCGACGCGCTGGGTGGGAGAATCGGGCGTAAGGAATTCGGGGTGTTCTGCTTCGAGACGCTCCAATTCATGCATGCGCCGGTCGAACTCTTCGTCGGAGATCTCCGGCTGGTTGAGCACGTAGTAGAGATACTCGTGATGACGGAGATCGGCGCGAAGCTCTTCGATGCGTTCCTTAATTTCCTTTTTCGCCGCGTTTTGCAAGTAGAATCGCCTGATTATCAATAAGTGGAAAATTACGAAATTTGCTAAATTTAAGCATTTATTTGGTAATTTTCAAGCGTTTTCTGGCGATTTTGGTGAATTTTTGTTAATGGAGTTGGGATAGGTGTCAGGTGAGGGCACCTGAAAGCACAGCAATTTGGGGTGGTGAGTTGTCTCAACCACGGATTACACGGATTTCACGGATGGCGTGGATTTAAAAAAAACTGAACCGCTGATGCACGCAGATGACGCCGATGAACGACGTGGTAATATCAGTTGTATCAGCGTCAGGTCTTCACTACGTTAAGGACCTGACGCAACAGCTAAGATAAGACCTAAAAGTGTATACCATGTCCCGTAACACTTGTATACTATGTTATGATACAGTACAAGGACACCTGACAGCACACAAAAATGCAATCTCAACCACGTCAAATCCGTCGTAAAATCCTGTCCGCCAATTATTTTCCGCCAATTCTGTCACAACTTCGTGCTTAAAAAATCAGCTGCGTCCCCAAAATCTACCCTCCGGGAACGCCAAATCTTTCCTACTTCTTGAAAATATGAGATTGCTCTGCCCCTGCGGATGAATGCACTTCTACCGGATACTTATACTCGCCAGCATTTCTAATACAGCTATATATCACCGCGTCGGGATGAGGAACATGATGCCGATTTCCGGAGCCCAATCGGTCGCCTTGGAAGTCAGCGCGAAGGCGTTGTTTAACTTTACGAAAACGCGATCTGACAGATGCCATTGAACTTCGGCTATCAATTCAGCTTCGTCCTGAGCTGCTTCCACACCGAGGTAGACCCGCCAGTAAGGAGAGAGGCGTTTCAAGTATTCAATGGCAAGTTCTCCCGGCTCAACTTTGTTCTCTTCGAAGCTGTATTCGAAGGCTACGCGAACTGTCATCGTTCCCCAGTTGAACCCGCGGATAACACCGGATCCCACCTTGACTTCCCAATCTGCGGTACCGATTAAATCCCTATTTTTATTGAGGGGAAAGACCACCTCGCCGTAACTGAAAAATTCCGGCCGGCTCTCATTTTCCTTCAACCAGCGCCAATCCAACTGCATCTGCACGTCACCTAACCCGGATTCGGATATCTCTTCGGAGAGCTCTGTGGGATCATCATCAGCCTTGTTTAGTTTTGCATCTATTAATGCGGCTTCAATTTCCAGCACAACCATATCCGAAATTCCGTAACCCAGGAAGATCAAGGCTTCATGGGCGCGGTATTTTCCCCGGTAGTCCAGATCATCGTCCAAACTGAATTCACTGGGGGAGTACTCGGCGTCGTTATCATAGTAATATTCGTAGAAAGGGTAGATGAGGAGCTCGCCTTTATTGGCGTAGGTTCCGAACATGGAGGTGGGAGTTCCCGTGCCGCGATCCTTTAAATAGGATTGAGCGCACGACAGGGCCGCAGTCGAAATTAACAAAACCAGGATATAGAGGGTCAGACGCCGCATGATACTGCCTCCTTTACGTTTACTTCTGCTGAAAATCTATTCAATGTATCAGGGAGACAGCAGAAAGTCAAGGCTTTAATGGGCATTCATGCTATTAAGATAGATAGACAGGGACATTTTCAAGCGAGGCAG
>CBDUWK010000122.1:0-6688 GCA_965370905.1 uncultured bacterium
GGTATGATAAACCTGTCCCGTAGTGGCGTTATTTACCTGCTTCATATCCACGTTGATGAAGCGTTCATAATGCCCTAAATCCAGGTCGGTTTCGGCGCCGTCATCTGTGACGTATACCTCGCCATGTTGATAAGGACTCATCGTGCCCGGATCCACGTTTATGTAGGGGTCGAGCTTGAGTAGTGTGACGGATAAGCCCCTCGATTTCAATAATTGACCGATGGACGCTGCCGCTATGCCCTTCCCCAGGGATGATACCACACCACCTGTGACGAAGATGTATTTCGTTTTTCTTCTCATGATTTTATGTGAAACTGATTCCGTTATCCTTAATATATTTTTCTGCCAGTTTTATATCCTCAATTGTATTTATGCCGGGACCGGCGCTTTCCACCTCTATCGCTCCAATCCTTCCCCCATATTCCAAAACTCGTAGTTGTTCCAATCCCTCGCACTGCTCCAATTTTGAGGGAGGATGTGTGGCGAATTCTCGAAGAGCTTCCGCGCGAAAACAGTATATTCCGATATGATGCAGGAAGGTATATTCCGATTCCAAAATGTCGCTGGCCTGTCCCGGATGGCGTGCCGGGATAGGGGATCTTGAAAAATAGAGGCAGCGTTTATTGTTATCTACCACTACTTTGACCGAGTTCGGTTCGATATATTCTGCGAAGTTTTTGATCGGCCTGACAATAGTGGTGATATCAAAATCTGGACGCTCCTCCAACAGGGACAAAGCTCTGTTTATGATATCAGGCTCGAAGAGCGGTTCATCAGCCTGTACGTTAACGTAAGCTGGCGATTTCATCTCGCGTACAGCTTCTGCAATCCTGTCGCTGCCTGACCTGAAAGCCCCTTTGATTAATTTTACTCGTCCGCCGAACTTCTGCACAACCTGAACTATTGCTTCATCCTCAGCCGCGACGAACGCTTCCCTTAAAGATTCTACCCTTTCGCAGTTGCGGAGTGTCCAGCATACCATGGGAACACCGGCTATTTTTGCCAGTGGTTTGTCCCGAAAACGAGAAGAGGCGCAGCGTGCCGGTATAACACCGACTGCTTCGCCCCCAAATGGAATGTGCCGGGTTGATCCTTCTGAATTCATCCAATAACAACGTGCACTGTTAATACCGAAGCTTAAACCGGATAGATTCCCTGATATTTATAAACTAACGACTGCGTGTGGTTGCTAACTTCCTCAGGGTTTTGCGTGCTGGTGGAGAATCATCGCCCGATTTCTTTGTAGTCATTTTACCAGTGGACTTTCTCTTCTTTCTGGAAGGATGTCCTAAGGCTTCCTGCCCGATACCGCGGTTGATCCTGTCAGCGTACTCCTCGCGAAACTCGGCAATTATTTGCCGCATTATTTCCAGTTCACCTCGTATTTTATCCGCGGCACACATCGGATTCGAACCAAAGCAGATATTGGCGATGCAGTAATCTTCTCGCTCCTGGCAGCCGACTCTACGCATGTAATTGACCGGCGGCTCCATACGGTCGGTTATATAGTAAGACTCAATACGCCGGCCTAACATATTGGCAGAGATTTCGAATATTCTATCCCATAAAAATTTCTGCAGCGTTACTAATTGCTGGGGCTTGAGATGCTTTAATTCAGTTTCCAGCGAATCGGATGATAATAGATTCACTCGCAGGATTTCTCGGGCATTGGTGAAATAATCCCGTATGCGTCCTCCTATCTGCACCAGCGATAGTGGTTTTCTGAAGAATTCGTACTGTCCGTCATCCAGTTCCTTTTGAAATTCTTTGATCACGTCATCGCGTTCTGCTTTGCCGCTCAGGAATATCACTTTGCCAATGAGATCGTTCCGGTCTCTGAATCCACGCACCAGTTCCACACCTGATAGTTCCGGCATTACCACATCGGTAATCAGCAGGTCAGGGCGCCATGTCTGGCACTTTTCCACCGCCTCCTTGCTGTCGGTGATACCGAGGACCTCATACTTCTCCTGCTGTAAAAACTGCTCCAACACACTGACAATTTCCTCTTCGTCATCTACCACCATTACCCGTCCGGGACGATCGCTTTCTATGATATGCACCGGCCAGATAAGCGAACCTTCCTCAAAGTTGAGTTCAGCGCTGCCTTCATCAAGTACTTCATGCATCGGCCTGCGCACGGGCTCTAAACCCGGCTTTTCTTCCTCTTCCTCAAGCTCAGCCAGTGAGGTAGATCCAGGCGCCTCCTTCAGAGCCTGCTCAGTGACTGCTTCGCGCTTTAATTCGGATTCGGGTGAAGCTGCCTTTGAGTCATCATCACCCTCAAATGCTTGAGGGATTACTACCTTTTCCTTAAGACTGTCTTCAGATTCGGGAATGTTATCTGCTTCGTCAAGCCGCTCAACTTGCGAATCTTCCGTCTGTTCAGTTGCTTCAGATATTTTTTCTAAATCTTCTGGCTGGACTTCTTCTGAGGGTTGAACCTCAGTAATGATCTCTGGCGATTCTTCTATTGTGGGAGCTTCAGCTTTATCACTTACAGGTGTAACTTCTTCTGAGTCGATTAACACATCCTCATCCGGTTCACCTGCAGGGATCGGAACTGTTTCCTCCGTCTCCTCGTTTTTAACTAACTTCGCAAATTTTGACCCGCTGTACAACCAACTTTTATCCTCTACAATTTCTTCCTCGGAATAATCTGTACGCCGCGAGGCTCGTCGTAACGCCACAAAGCCAATCACGAAGAGCATTATTATGGCGACCGGAAGCACAAAGTACCATAAATTCGGGGAACTTCGCGACTCTCCTAACTGTGCTGCAGGTTCTGGTGTTTCGGTTACCGGTTCTGCTTCCGTCTTCGGGTAGGATTCCTCTTCAGTGCTGACTATCCCGGTTTCTCTTGAAACTTCAGCCGTAACCGGTGGTGGAGATTCTACGATCTCCTCTTCGACAATTCCTTCCGCTTCTTCGGGCTCAATTTGAGTTGTCTTAATTTCTTCGGTTGTCGGTTCCTCTGTTACCGGTATTTGTGCGGCCACAACCTCCTGTTCCTTCAAATACAGGTCCACTACCAGCCTCTCGGGCTTAACCAGATCGAAGTATCGCATGTAAAATGGTCCTTTGGCGATTAATCGAAAAATAACCTCTCCTGCATCAGAGCTGAAACTCGTGCCGCCCAGAACCTGGCTTCTACTTCTGTAGAAAGTCTCCTCGATTTCCTTTGGTACGGTGAGTGAATCGAACCGAATGGTCACCGCGGTCGCGTCGAAGTCGATCTCGTAAGTAGCTGTCTGGTCAAATTGAAAGACCAGGCGGGTTCGCTGCTCCGAGATTCCCAAACGGAAATCCCCCAAAGTCGCGGACTGAACGTTGTTCCCGAGGAATGTCACCAGAGCGACAATCGCCGTTATCAGTGCCACGCTTCTATTTCCTTTTAGTGTACGCATAAGATATGCCCCATAAATGGAATGTTTATGACACTGAATATAAAAGAATTTTCTATTAAATGCAAGCCAAAATCATTCCCATCCTCGGAGTACCTGGAATTTTATTTTCCAGGGGAAAGGTATGCTCATGCCGGCTATTCCTCTTGACTTCGAATTAATAATACTCTATATTCTAATTGCAGCACGATGTTGGATATTATCTCATCCATTTGCAACTACTAAAGCCTTCGTTTTAGCTTTTATGATGCGTTTTAAATCCAGTACCCTGAAGCATTGGATAAAGTGTCTCGCTGATTTCGGTGCAGAAAGCTATATCCTACCTGGACTCCCATTCGCAGGAAATTCCATAAATATCCGATGCTTTAGGAGATCCGATGAAGAGGCTCGCCAGCAGTGGGCTAAGTTCACCGATCCATACCTGATGAAGTTCAATTTTATGCCCCAGGGAACTGTTGAAAACGATAGCAAGTTTCAGAAGTTACAGGATCGAGTGCGACTTGCGGTTACCAACTCTGAAACCAGGCTTATTGGGTACATCTCTTTTAACCCTGTAAAGAGAAACCCTGCAGCAGCCGATTTCGGTATCTGCTTCGCCGCAGATCACGTCTCCCGGGGCTTGGGGCGGGAAACTTTGAGCCTGGTTCTTCCTTGGTCTGCTACTTCGCTGGGTCTGGAACGAATTGTTTTGGAGGTCGATGAAATTAATACTCGAGCTGTCAGGCTCTACGAGAACTTTGGCTTTAAAAAAATCACTGAATATTGGTGTAAGGAAGATAATCCTGTTTTACTTGATAATTTTAACTTATATGATTCCTCCCCCGCTATCAGGAAACGGAGGAACCGCATAGAACTTCTAACCTGGAAGATGGAATGGAAAGCAAATTGAAGTATCATCGTCTGATTTTGTTGGTCCTGTTTATCCCCTTTCTGTTCGTAGGCTGCATCGAGCACCGTTTCTTCTATCGCTTCGATTTGGACGGCGTCTGTGATTTCGATTATGTCGCCCGCGGCGACAGCCTTGACATTTACGACCCTCCGGGATCGTTTCCTGCCGAACCCCTATTCCAGGTTCAGACCCGAACTGAAGTGGATTCTTCGGGCACTGAAACCTACATCCTCGAAGCGCACACCAGAATCCGCGGAGACTCTCTCCCTCGAACGCTTGGCTTGAAGGAGGTCCCTTGGACTGAGGTATTTCTGAAGCATCCGGCACACCTTGCGAGAACACCCTTGTTTTTTGCCGCCATCTACAAGTTTGAAGGTATCTTCAAAGGGCGGAATCGCACCGAGATTGAAGGCGAACGCTGGAAATACATCCCTCAGGAATGTCATATTCTCGAAAATGACGCAGATTCTACCTTAACTGAAGAACAACGCCTCATCCTGGAAGAAAAGTATGCTGCCGGTATGATAATCTGGAATACCGAAAGATATAAACTCCGCATGCGGGAAATCATACAGCGAGCTCTGACAAACCGTCCGGATCTCGATATCCCCCCAAAATGGATTGATTCCGCCTTGGTGGAAGTGGACGCCATGATCCAGGTTTACGCGGCCAGCAAACAGCTGCTGGATCTGGATTTGAGCAGTCTCGAATGGTGGGAAGAGCTAAGTCCTGTTGCCCATCAAATCATCTCCGAAAACCTGAACGTTATGGGAGACACCACACTGAAAGCCGACCTGATTAGTGTCGCTGAACTGCTGGAAATGAGACATCAGGTGACTGAGGACCTTTTAGATGAGAATTTCGAAATCCACCTGGATCTGCCCGGACGCTTCATCAGTGATAACTCAGAGGTTATGGAAGCAGGAATACTGATATGGAAATTCGATGGCGAAGAGATCGTCAACGACGATTTTCAGATGCATGCTGTGAGCCTTTATCTGTTCGGCGCACGAATTATCGGCTTTCTGGTTCTCCTCCTGGCCATCTTCCTCGCAGTGATACTCAAACGTCAACCCAATAAACCGGAACAAGCTGAACCTCCGGCGGCTTCTCCGCATGATTCCATCCCGCCCACAGGGCACGGATAAAGGCGAATACTGCATGAACCCTGTTTTGTCATTCTGAACGAAGTGTTCCAAAGGAATCCCCATGGGGAAGAATCTCGATCTTTAAACGATTTTTTGAATGAAAGACTCCCTTAACATCGCCGTCGAGGCTACCCGCCTCGGCGCTTCCATATTAAAGCAGAACTTCGGCCGTGTGAAGACCGCCCAGGCGCATATAAAACGCGCCAATGAATGGGTTTCCGACGTCGATCGCCAGAGTGAAGAAGCCATGCGCGAATTCCTGCTGCGAGAGTTGCCCGATTCCCTCTTCCTGGGAGAAGAGGAGGGCCAAACAGGCTCGCATGCTACCTACCGCTGGATAGTTGACCCCCTGGACGGCACCACCAATTACCTGCAGGGACTTCCTATTTTTGCCGTTTCCACAGCCCTCGAGAGATGTAGCGATGGGGGAGAGTGGGGTGAGATAATCTTGGGGGTTGTAACTAATCCCCTGACCGGAGATTTGTGGACAGCTGTAAAGGGGAAAGGAGCTTTGAAAAACGGCCAGCCCATAAATGTAGGTCAGAAGCAGGATTTTTCCAAGTGCATCCTGGCTACCGGTTTCCCCTACCTGGATAAGCGCGATCCCCATGCCTGCCTGCGCACTTTTGAACAGATGCTCTTAAACTGTTCCGATGTTCGCCGCCCCGGCGCCGCGGCTTTAGATCTCTGCTGGCTGGCAGAAGGCATCTTCGACGGTTTCTGGGAATACCGCCTGCAGCCCTGGGATATCGCTGCCGGAGGTCTTATAATAAAAGAAGCCGGTGGAATCTTCACCAGCTTCGAAGGAGACGATAACTATCTATCCGAGGGGAACGTGGTCGGCGGTAACTCCTACGTTCATCCTGTAATGCTAAGTATTATCCGCGCAACTGCAGATTCGGCTTAATCTGACTTATCTTGCGGTTTTATTTCATCATCTTCAAGAGCGTTCTTTAACTCCTCTTCTTCGCCCTTGAGACCTTTTTTAAATTCCCGCATACCGCTGCCCACGCCCCGCATCAGTTCGGGTATTTTCTTACCCCCGAAAATCAGCAGAACCGCCACGGCAATCGCCAGAATTTCCCAGTGTCCTAAACCCAAAACAACCTCCCTTTTTTAATAATCTACATCAATTTGACGCCAAAATCAAGAAAAATCTCCCCTTAGTTGCAAGATCAGTAAGATTCAATGTGGCGTGGGGTGTGCCCCCCCCGCGCCGTTCTGTAGATGTGGGCAGGGACGGAGCC